>JBBQIE010000129.1:0-6415 GCA_038324625.1 Anaerolineae bacterium
AGTGGCTGACCCCCACGATATTTCAATGGTGATGCTGCCGGCCCGATGCTCGCGTTCATTCCCCTACCGGAGCCTCGGGTCCCTTCCTCCCGTAGACTAGATCGTAGTTGACCTGCCAGCGGGAGACTCGCGGGTCGGCGATCCCCAAGCTCGCCAGAAAGGCGGTCAATCGGGCCGAGGAACGAACCCGGCCGGGCATGTAGTAGCGGGCCCCGCCTTTGCGATTAGTGATGAAGAGGAGGCCTCCCGGGCGCAGCACCCGAGCCATTTCCGCCAAAGCCGCCTCGATACCGGGAAAGAACTCGATGGCCTCGAGCGAGACCACGGCATCAAAGCTGCCGTCGGGAAAAGGCAGGTGGAGGGCATCGGCTTGCGCGTAGACGGTCGGCTCGCCCGCGGCCACGCTCAGGGCCCGGCCCTCGGTCAACATGCGCCGAGCCCGATCCAGCTCCACGATGGTACCCTCGAACTCGCCCGCCCCCAGCACCGCCCTGGGCAGGCGCCCGGTTCCCGCCGCCACATCCAGAATCCGAGGCCGGTGTACCCGGCTCAGGGCAGCGTGAAGCGGCTCGCCGATCAGAGCCTGCTCGTAGAAGGGATCAAACTGCTTGATGCCGTCGTAACGGGCGGCGGTCCAGTCGTAGAGCTTGGTCACCACCCGCGCCCCCAGATAGGCCCCTTCCGCCAGGATCAGCAGCCAGTAAGCCACAGCGATGACGACGACCAAGCCAAGGGCGATCGCCCACCAGGGGATGGCTAGCCCTCCTCACCGAGATAGGCTCGCCTCACCTCGGGATTGCGGGCCACCTCCGCCGAGGCCCCTTCCAGTACCACCCGGCCACCCTGGAGCACATAGGCCCGCGAGGCCACCGACAGGGCCATGTGCGCGTTCTGCTCCACCAACAGGATGGTGGTGCCCTCCCGGTTGATCTCCCCCACGATGCGGAAGATCTCCTGGACCAGTAGGGGCGCCAGCCCCATGGAGGGCTCATCCAGAAGCAATATGCTCGGCCGGGCCATGAGGGCCCGCCCGATGGCCAGCATCTGCTGCTCCCCCCCGGAAAGGGTCCCGCCGACCTGATGGCGCCTCTCGGCCAGCCGGGGAAACAAGTCGAACACGTGCCGGCGATCGGCCTCGATGCCGGGCTTGTCCTCCCGAAGGAAGGCTCCCATCTCCAGGTTCTCCAGCACCGAGAGGCGGGAGAATATCCGTCGTCCCTCCGGCGCCTGGGATACCCCCCGGGCCACTATCTGATGGGCCGGCAGTGCGCTTATGTTGACGCCATCCAGCAACACCTGCCCCTCGCGGGGCTTGATCAGGCCGGAGATGGTGTTGAGCGTGGTGGTCTTGCCTGCGCCGTTGGCCCCGATAAGAGTCACGATCTCTCCGCCCTCGACATGCAGGGAGATCCCTTTCAAGGCCTCGATGTTGCCGTAGAAACTGTGAATGCCCTCGACACTAAGGCTGGCCATTGCCGTTTCCTCCCGTGCCGAGATAGGCTTCGATCACCGCCGCATCCCTCTGCACCACATTCGGCGGGCCTTCGGCGATCTTGGTCCCGTAATGGAGCACCGCCACCAGGTCGGAGATACCCATCACTACCCGCATGTCGTGCTCGATCAGGAGGACGGTCAGCCCCAGCTCGTCGCGGAGGCGCTCGATGAAGCCCATGAGCTGATCCGTCTCCTGCGGGTTCATGCCGGCGGTCGGCTCATCCAGCAGCAGCAGCCCCGGCTCCGAGGCCAGGGCTCGGGCGATCTCCAGCCGGCGCTGGTCCCCGTAGGGCAAGTTCCGGCCCAGGGTATCCCCACTGCCGGCCAGGCCGACGAAGTCGAGCAGGCGGCGGGCCTCCTCGTGGGCCTTCTCCTCCTCCGATACCGTGCCCGGCAGCCGCAGGAGTGTGCCCAGCATCCCGGCGTTGAGATGGACGTGCCGGCCCACCAGGACGTTCTCCAGGGCGGTCATTCCCGGGAAGAGCCGGATGTTCTGATAGGTACGGGCGATGCCCATGGCGGCGATGCTGTCGGGCCGGTAGCCGACGATGGACCGCCCATGATAGAGGATGTCACCTTCCTCTGGGGTGTAGAAGCCGGAGATGCAGTTGAAGAAGGTGGTCTTGCCCGCCCCGTTGGGGCCGATCACGCTCAGGATCACTCGCTCCGGGATCTCCAGGCTCACCGAGTCAACGGCGATCAGCCCGCCGAACCGCTTGGTGACCTTCCTGGCACTTAGGCACGAAGCCATTGGGCGGACTCCTTAGGCTTCCAGGGTGTCGGCGCTCAGCTCACGGCGCCGCTGCTTGGCCGGCCACAGCCCTTCCGGGCGGGCCAGCATCATCACCACCAGGAGGGCCCCGAAGGTGATCATCCGGAAGTCGGCGAACTCGCGCAGGATCTCCGGCAGCCCCACCAGGACGAAGGCCCCCAGGATTACCCCCGGTATGCTCCCGATCCCTCCCACGATGATCAGACTGAGGATGTTGATGGAGACCAGTAGGGTGAAGGAGTTGGGGAACACCGCGTGTACCCAAGAGGCGAAGATGGCCCCGCCGATGCCGGAGAAGGAGGCGCCCAGGGAGAAAGCCAGCAGCTTGTAGCGCACCAGGTTGATGCCCGTAGCTTCGGCCACATCTTCGTCCTCGCGGATGGCCACCCAGGCCCGGCCGATCCTCGAGTCGCTCACCCGGCGCGACACTACCACCACCGCCAGGCACCCCAGCAGGATCAAATAGTAAAAATGCTGCGGCTTGATAAAGGTGAAGCCGCCCAGCACCGGCCCCGGGATCTCGATGATCCCCTGGGCCCCGCCCAGGATTCCTTTGAGAGCATCCGACATGACCAGGATGCGAATGATCTCCCCGAAACCGAGAGTGACGATGGCCAGGTAGTCGCCCCGCATCCGCAGCACCGGGATGCCCAAGAGGGCCCCGGCGGTGGCTGCCGCCGCCAAGGCTACCGGCCACGCCACCCAGAAGCTCAGTCCCAGATGGGTTGAGGCCGCCGGCGAGGTCAGGAGTCCAGTGACGTAGGCGCCGATGGTGAAGAAGGCCACGTATCCCAAGTCCAGCAGGCCGGCATAGCCGAC
The DNA here is from genome assembly GCA_038324625.1 of Anaerolineae bacterium. Lineage (GTDB taxonomy): Bacteria > Chloroflexota > Anaerolineae > DRVO01 > DRVO01 > JBBQIE01. The sequence goes on from JBBQIE010000129.1 coordinate 3,086, forward strand.
CACTATGTTCAGCCCCAGGCCCATGAGGGCATACAGCCCCACCAGATCCACCACGCTGGTGGCATAGACGCCCAGCACCTGGGGCAAGAGCAGTAGAACGGCAGCCACGACCGTCCACAGCACCAGTCGAGTCATGGACTCGTTTCCTCGCTCGAAGCGCCGATAGCCGTCGAGGATGGACGAGCCATAAGATGAGTAGGCATAGGCGCCGAGGGTGATCGCCGCCAATAGCCCCGCCGCCGCCCAGGGATCCAGCCCCTTCCCTCTGAGGATGCCTATGAGCAGAACCGCCGCTCCCCCGAGGCTCAGCTCGCGGCGAAACCACCCGGGGATGCGATTCCATACCGCCCCCAGGGCGCCTCCCACCACACCGACGGCCAAGAGGACGCCGAGGCCGGCGGGCAGCCCGCGATCCAGGGTCAGGACCTCGACCAGGGCGGGGGTAGCGTTCACCAGCACCGACCGCAGGTTGACCAGGTCCACAATGACGGCCAGCACCCCCAAGAAGGCCATGGCCGCCGCCCCCGATAGCGCCCCGAGGCCCATCGAGAGTATCGCTCCTTCTCGACCACGACGGCCGGATTCCGTCCGGTAGCCGGCGGCAAAGGCGCCCAGGAGGAGGATGAGCTGGGTGAGCGTCAGCACTCCACTGACAATGGGCTCATCGGCGAAGGCAGTAAGGGCCCCGATCAGGGCCACGAACACCATCACCGAGCCCACGATGGTCGCGGTGCGAAGCGATTGCCTGAGGTCCGACACGCGCATCCCCTCCACCCTATGACCTCTCTAGGCCTTCCTCCGGCTCAGCACCTCACCGAGGATGCCGGTGGGCCGGAAGATGAGCACCAGAACCAGCAGACTGAACGCGATCACGTCCTTGAGTTGGGCATCAAGCCCAAGTAGGGTGGGGAAGGTGGACTCCGCCAGGCCGAGGAAGAAGCCCCCGAGCATCGCTCCGGGTATGTTCCCGATCCCCCCCAGGACGGCGGCCGTGAAGGCCTTGATACCGGGGAAGAAGCCCATGGTGTGGGTGACCTGCTTGTTGTACAGGGCGTACATCACTCCCGCCGCTCCCGCCAGGGCGGCTCCGAGAGCGAAAGTCATCACGATGACCCGGTCCACGTTGATTCCCATCAGGGCGGCGGTATCCTTGTCCTCGGCCACGGCCCGCATGGCCTTGCCCATCTTGGTCTTCTGCACGAATAGCCACAAGGCCAGCATCAGCGCCACCGCCAGCAGGAAGACCACGAAGTAGATGGGCCGCACCGTGACTCCTCCCAGGTCGTACCGTCCCCCGAGGAGATCAATGCCAGCAATGTAAAGATGGGTGTCGGGGTACACTTTCACCCCGGTACCGAACAGGCCGCGAAAGGCATATTGAAGGAAGAGGGAAGCCCCGATGGCGGTGATCAAAGGGACGAGCCGGGGGGCCTTGCGCAGAGGCCGATAAGCGATCCGCTCCAGACCGATGGCCAGCACCACCGACGAGAGCATCGCCGTCAGGGCGGTGATGAGAAGAGCGGGTAAGGGATGAGTCTGAAGAAAGCCGGATTCGGCAAAGGCCTCGATCACGAAGAAACCGATGTAGGTCCCCCCCATGAAGATCTCGCCGTGGGCGAAGTTGATCATGAAGAGGATGCCGTACACCAGGGTGTAGCCCAGGGCGATGAGGGCATAGATCCCGCCCTGGGCCAGCCCGAAGACGATCTGGCTGGCGTAGGTCGGCCACCCATAGGTCCCTTCGCTGGCCGTCAGGACGATCCGCCAGGCCACGAACACCAGCATCGCCACCCCGATGCCGGAGACGACCAGTTTGGTGAAGTCAATCGGGCCGGCGGCTCTTCTCCTCATTAATCCCCCACCTGAGAAGATGAGGGCAGGCGACCGGTTCGCCTGCCCTCCAGAAGCATCACTCGGGTAAACTCACCGGCGCCCTACTGGGGCCACACCACCTGGAACTCCCCGTCCTTCACCTCGGAGACGGCCACGGTGCCGGTGCCGCAGTCCCCGCTGGGATCGCAAGTGATGGTGCCGGACAGGCCCTGGTAGCCCGTGGTGGAGCTGATCGCCTCGTTCAGGGCCTTGCGGCCGATCTGTAGGTTGCCGTCGGCGTCTACCTCGGCCACCTTCTCGATGGCGTTCATGATGACCATGCCGGCATCGTAGGCGTGAGCGTGGAAGGGAGCCGGGGGCTCCTCGCCATAGGCCGCCTTGTAGTCGGCCAGGAACTTCTCCATGCCCGATCCGGCATCAGCCGGATTGGCGGCGCTGGCGTATGTCCCTTCCGACGCCTCGCCGGCGGCCTTGATATAGTCGGTGGCGAGGATGCCGTCCGCACCCATGAACACCACCTGGTCCATGCCCACGTCCACTCTCTGGCTGGCGAGATAGGCTCCCTCGGCCACGAACCCGCCGAAGTAGAGGGCTTGAGGGTCGCTGGCCTTGATGCGCTCGAGCAGGGGCCGCATGTCGGTATCACCGACATTCACCGCCTCCTGGGACACCACCGTACCGCCCTGCGCCGTGAAGGCCTTGGCCATCTCATTCACCAGACCCTCACCGTAGGGGCTGCCATCGTGGATGGTGGCCAGTCTCTCAATCCCCAATTCATCGCGCAGGAACTGCGCTGCCGCCGGGCCCTGAATGCGATCGTTCCAGCAGACGCGGTGGAAGGCGACGTTCCCCCGGGTGGTGAGCACCACCCCGGTGCATGAAGGCGATACCATGGTGTAGTTGTTCTGCTGGTAGATGTCCATGGCCGCTAGGCAGCCGCTCGAACACATCTGACCCAGAACCGCCACGATACTGGGGTCGGAGACGAACTTGTTGGCAACCGTGGTGCCTCCCTCGGAGGAGCACAGGTCATCCTCGGCCACCAACTCGATGGAGAAGCCCTGGATGTCCCCCTTGTCGGCCACGGCCAGCTCGGCGCCCCGCTGCTCGTCAATGCCGAGGATGTCCAGCCCGGCCCCACTGAGGGCGGCCCCGAAGCCGATCCTGATGGGATCCCCCTTCTTCACCACCACCACTCCCCATTCATCCTCGTAGCCCGCCAAGGCGGCCGTGGTGGCCGTGGCCGCGGGGGCGCCGCCGCCACAAGCGGCCAGCACCATCGTAACTAGCAACAGCAGGCTGATGAGACGAATAACTCGCATCCCTCCCTCCTCCGGACGAAAAGATGTCTGGCCCAGCCAGACGCGGCACCCCGACGAGACCAACCCCCTCTGCCTCCGAACAGACCCGATCGGCCTGTCGCCACGGGGAAGACCGAGCCCGCCGCGGCGCCTGGATTATAGACAGCCCCTCGAGAACCGTAAAGAAAGCCTAGTC
>JBBQIE010000130.1:0-6407 GCA_038324625.1 Anaerolineae bacterium
GCGGCGGCCTTCAGACCGCCGCCCTCCCGTCGCCTGACATCACACGAACCATGACAGAACCGACCAGAATCCCATAGTTCCTACCGGTCTACCAGAAGTTGCCCCGGACCAGGAGTAGATGATCACCTTGCCGATGACTAAGCCGCCTTCACCAACCTCCCAGCCCGGCGACGCCCTGCCTGTTGAGAGCAATAGCCCCACCCTGGGTCGAGTGGTTGCGGTTCGCGGCAACGTGGTGGACATGCGCTTTCCCGACTACCCTCCTCGGCTCCACCACCAAGTGCGCGCCGGCGAGAGGCAGGAGGTACGGGTAGAGGTATTGGCCCACCTCGACGACCGTACCGTGCGCGGCATTGCCCTCACTCCTACCCGCGGCCTGGCCCGTGGGGCCCCGGCCGTGGACACCGGCGCTCCTTTCATGATACCGGTGGGAGAGCGACTCCTCGGCCGCATCTTCAACGTCTTCGGCGAGACTATTGATGATCTAGAGGAGTTCGAGGCCGAAGCCTGGCGCTCCCTGCACCAGGACCCCGTGCCCCTCAGCCGGCGATCCACCCGCTCCGAGGTGTTGCAGACGGGCATCAAGGCCATTGACATCCTGGCGCCCCTGGAGCGAGGCGGCAAGGCGGGGATGTTCGGCGGGGCGGGGGTGGGCAAGACGGTGGTCATCATGGAGATGATCCACAACATGGTGGGCGAGCATCAAGGGGTCAGCGTATTCGCCGGGATCGGGGAGCGGAACCGCGAGGCCGAGGAGCTTCACCGACAGATTCAGGACGCCGGGGTGCTCGACAGCACCGTGATGATCTTCGGGCAGATGGATGAGCCGCCCGGGGCCCGGTTCCGGGTCGGCCACGCCGCCCTCACCATGGCCGAGTACTTCCGGGACGACGCCCGTCAGGACGTACTCCTACTCATAGACAACATCTTCCGCTTCGCCCAGGCGGGCGCGGAGGTGTCCGGGCTCATGGGCCGACTGCCCTCCCGGCTGGGCTACCAGCCGACTCTGGCCACGGAGATGGCGGAGCTGGAGGAACGCATTTCCAGTACCGACCGGGCCGCCATCACCTCGGTGCAGGCGGTCTACGTTCCCGCCGACGACTTCACCGACCCGGCCGTGGTGCATACCTTCAGCCACCTCTCCGCCGCCATCGTCCTCTCCAGGGCGCGCGCCAGCCAGGGGCTATACCCGGCCATTGATCCCTTGGAGTCCAACTCCAGCATGTTGGTGCCCCACGTGGTGGGAGACCGGCATTACACCGTCGCCCGCCGGATGCGGGAGACCTTCGCCGCCTATGAAGATCTGAAGGACATCATCGCCATGCTGGGGCTGGAGGAACTCACCATCGAGGACCAGCAGACGGTGCAGAAGGCTCGACGCCTGGAACGGTTCCTCACCCAGCCCTTCTTCACCACCGAGCAATTCACCGGACAGGACGGAAAGACCGTCAGCCTCGAGGAGGCTCTCGACGGCTGCGAACGCATACTCGAGGGGGAGTTCTCCGACTATCCGGAAAGCGCCCTTTACATGATCGGCCGGATTGAGGAGGCCGAGAGTCGGGCGTGAAGCTCAGGGTGCTGACCCCTACCGAGGTGGTGGTGGACGAGGAGGTGCGCAAGGTCTCGGCCGAGGCCGTGAATGGCTCTTTCACCATGCTGCCGCGCCACATCGACTTCGCCACCGCCCTCCTGCCCGGCATTCTCTCCTACGCCGACGAGGACGGGGCCATGCACTACCTGGCCATTGACGAGGGCATTCTGGTCAAGCGCGGACCCGAGGTCTCGGTGTCTACCCCCGACGCGGTGACCGGCCCCGCCCTGGAAGGGCTGCGCGAGGCAGTGAGAGTCCGGTTCCAAGAGGTAGACGAGCAGGAAAAGCGGGCCCGCACCGCCCTAGCCAAGCTGGAGTTGAGCTTGGTGAGGCGCTACCTGGAGCTACGCGGAGGCAAGCGTGATTAGCCCCCCCGAAGATCAGAGCGGCCAGGATGACCTCAAGCGGCGCGAGGAGGAGTTCTCCCGCACTGTATCCCGCAAAGCCCGGCGCCGGATGCGAGCCCTGAAGGAGGGCCGCCGCGGAGCTTGGCTGGGCTTGGGGCTATACGGCGTCGTCGGCTGGTCCATCGTGGTTCCGGCTCTGATCGGGGTGGCCATCGGGCTGTTTCTGGACTCCGCCTGGCCCGGCCGTCCCTCCTGGACCCTCATATTGCTGGTGCTGGGCTTGGCAATGGGCATAACCAACGCCTGGCGCTGGATCAATCAGGAAAGGGTCCGCGGCGGCCCCGAGGAGACCGATGACCATTAGCCTGGACCCAATCCCGGGTCTGGCGCTCTCCGCCGCTGCCGGGGCGGTTCTGGGAGTGGTCTATTTCGGGGGGCTATGGATGACCCTGCGCCTTCTGCAACAGGTGCGCTCGCCCGCCCTACTGGTCTTCGGGAGCTTCCTGGCTCGGAGCCTAGTGGTGGTGGCCGGATTCCTGGTCGTCGCCGGCCCCCACTGGCAGCGGCTGGTGGCCATTCTCGTCGGCTTCTTGGTGGCCCGTTTGATCCTGACCCGTGTCTGGGGGCCGGACCACCAGCCATCAGGGCCCCTTCTCAGCAAAGGTGACAGTGAATGAGCATTACGCCCGATACCATGGTCTTCTGGGAATGGGGTCCCATCACCCTGAACGCCACCATTGTCTTCACCTGGGCGGTGATGGCCTTGCTGGTAGTGGGTTCCTGGCTGGTCACCCGCGGCCTCTCCAGCGGCCGCCGCACCTCCCGCTGGCAGACGGTGTTCGAGTACGCCGTCACCCTGATCCGGAGCCAGATACGGGACGTCGCCGAGCAGGATCCCCTCCCCTTCCTGCCCTTCGTGGGGACCCTGTTCACCTTCATTCTGATATCCAACCTGCTCACCGTCGTTCCCGGCTTCCAGGCCCCGACGGCCTCCCTCTCCACCACCGCCGCCCTGTCCCTCTGCGTCTTCATCGCCGTGCCCATTTTCGGCATCAGCAAGCAGGGGCTGGGGGAGTATCTGCGGAGCTACCTGCAACCCTCGGTCATCATGTTGCCCTTCAATATCATCGGTGAGTTCTCCCGCACCCTCGCCTTGGCCATTCGTCTGTATGGCAACGTCATGAGCGGCAGCATGATCGTGGCCATCCTGGTGAGCATAGTTCCCCTGCTCTTCCCGGTGATCATGGAACTCCTCGGCCTGCTGACCGGAGTCATCCAGGCCTACATCTTCGCCATCCTGGCCACCATGTATATCTCATCGTCTACCCGATCCAACGCGAACGTCGAGCCGAACCAGTAGAACAGCGGCACATAGGAGTACGCGAACAATGGACAACGTCGGCCTCATGGGAGCCGTCTCCATCATCATCGCCGGATTGACCATCACCATCGGGACCATCGGGCCGGCCATCGGAGAGGCGCGCGCCCTCACCCAGGCGCTCAGCTCCATCGCCCAGCAACCGGACGAAGCCAATAGCATCACCCGGACCCTATTCGTGGGTCTGGCCCTGGTGGAGTCCACCGCCATCTACTGCTTCGTGGTCTCCATGATCCTCATCTTCGTCAATCCTTTCTGGACCTTCGTGGCTGGAGGAGGCGGGTAGAGGGTGCTCATAGACTGGTTCACCGTCGGAGCCCAGATCGTCAACTTCATGGTTCTCGTCTTCCTCATGCGTCGGTTCCTCTTCAAGCCGGTCCTCAAGGCCATGCAGGAGCGGGAGGAAACCATTGCCCAGCAGTTCGAGGAAGCCGAGGAGAAGGCCAGGAACGCCGAGACTGAGGCCGAGGACCTCCGTCGCCAGTGCCGTGACATCGAGGAGCAACGCGAGAAGGTGCTCACCCGTGCCCGGCAGGAAGCCTCCGCTCTCAAACTAGAGTGGGAGGACGAAGCTCGACGCCAGGTCCAATCGGCCCGAGCCCGATGGCTGGAGGAGTTGACCCGCCAGAAGCAGGCCTTCCTCCGAGACCTGGAGAGCCGCACCCGCGAGCAGGTCTTCTCCATCGCCCGCCGCACTCTGGAGGACTTGGCCGACGCCGACCTGGAACGACAGATGTTGGAGGCGTTCCTCCGCCGTCTCTCCCACTTGGGCCCGGAGGAGCGTCAGACCCTGACGGAGGCGGTGTCGGAATCCGGGAACCTGGTCACTATCAGCACCTCCTTCCCCCTAGCCCCCGAGCAGCGAAGCCGCCTCCAGCAGGCGGTGCGGACGGAACTGGCCGCTGACGGGGCTGAGATTCGCTTTCGCCAGGCGCCCGACCTCGTCTCCGGCCTCGAGCTGACCGCCGGCGGGCGCCGGTTGTCCTGGAACCTCTCCAGCTACCTGGAGGCAATGGAACAGGAATTGGCGCAGGCTATAGACGACGAGCGGGCGAGCCTGACCCCGGACGAAGCGGCCCATGGCTGACACCGACACCAGCCTATCGGCCCTACTGGACGGCATCTTCGCCGGCCTGGAGCGCCTCCCCCGGGAAGCACCCACCGCCATGGCGGTGGACGAAGTGGGAGTGGTCGCCGACGTCTCCCAGGGGGTGGCCACCGCCCGCGGGCTCCCCGGGGTCCGGTCGGAGGAGCTGGTACGCTTCTCCAGCGGCCTGCTGGGGATGGCCCTGAACCTGGACCCGGACAGCGTGGGGATCGTCCTCCTCGGCGACAGCGAGGAGATCCAAGCCGGGGATGCCGTCTACCGCACCGGACGAGTGCTGGACGTGCCCGTGGGCGAGTCCCTCTTGGGCCGGGTCATTGACCCCACCGGCCGGCCCCTGGATGAGCTAGGCCCCCTTCCCGCCACCGACCGCTGGCCGGTGGAGCGCCCGGCCCCTCCCATCACCAGCCGGGCCCCGGTGTCCATCCCCCTGCAGACCGGCATCAAGGTGGTGGACGCCCTCGTCCCCATCGGACGAGGGCAGCGGGAGCTGATTCTCGGCGACCGCCAGACGGGTAAGACGGCCATCGCCCTCGATGCCGTTATCAACCAACGGGACCAAAACGTCCTCTGCGTCTACTGCCTCGTCGGCCAGCGCAATGCCGCCGTGGCCAAATTGCTGGCCGATCTCCGCCAGGCCAGGGCCCTGTCCTATTGCGTGGTGGTCGTCGCCGGAGGAGAGGACGCCCCCGGCCTCAAGTTCATCGCCCCCTATGCCGCTACCTCCGTGGCCGAGTACTTCATGGAACAGGGCCGAGATGTCCTCATCGTCTATGATGACCTCACCCATCACGCCCGCGCCTACCGAGAACTCTCCCTGCTGCTCCGCCGGCCCCCCGGTCGAGAAGCCTTTCCAGGTGACATCTTCTACATCCACTCCCGGCTGCTGGAGCGCTCCACCCACCTACGCGAGGAGTTGGGCGGAGGCTCCCTGACCGCCCTCCCCATCACCGAGACGGAAGCGGAGAACATCTCCGCCTACATACCCACCAACCTCATCTCCATCACCGACGGCCAGCTATATCTCTCCCCGAACCTGTTTCAGAGGGGAATCCTGCCGGCGGTGGACGTGGGCGAGTCCGTCTCCCGCGTCGGTGGCAAGGCCCAACTGGCCGCCTACCGCGCCGTCACCGGCAGCCTCCGGCTCACCTACTCCCAGTTCGAGGAGTTGGAGGCCTTCTCCCGCTTCGGCACCCGCCTGGAAGAAGACACCCGGCGCACCCTGGAAAGAGGATATCGGGTGCGGGAAGTGCTCAAACAGCCGCAGTATCAACCCCTGCCGGTGGCGGAACAGATCGCCGTCCTGCTGGCGGCGGTGGACGGCCTCTTCGATGGTCTGCCGCTCACCGAGGTCCGGACGGCGGAGGATTCGGTGCGCCGGGCCGTCGCCCGCGATCTCACCGACCTCTCCCTGAGGCTGGAGGCGGGCGAACCCTTGAGCGCCAGCGACCGAGAGTCCTTGGTGGATGCCGCCCGCAAGGCCATCAGCGCCCGATCCGGTGAGGTGCATGGCCCAGACGATTGAGGAGCTAAAGGGCCGAATATCCAGCGCCGAGGACTTGCTCTCGGTGGTGAAGACCATGAAGGTGCTCTCGTCGGTCAACATCCGCCAGTATGAGCGGGCGGTGCGCTCCCTCCGTGAGTACGAGCGCACCGTGGACCTGGGCCTGCAGATCGTCCTTAGTGGCCACGAGAGCGATCTCGTCGCCCAGCAGGAGTCCATAGGCGAGGGCTTCGGAGCGTTGGTGTTCGGGTCGGAGCAGGGGCTGGCCGGGCGGTTCAATGAGCAGGTGGCCTCCCATGCCGCCGCCCGCTTGGCCGCCATTCAACCTGACCTCGCGCGCTGGCGGGTGATGACCCTCGGCTCCCGCATGGTGGGGCGGATGGAGGACGCGGGCGTGCCCACCCACGAACACCTCGGCCTGCCGGCTTCCGTGGCTGGCGTGGCCCGAGTGGTCCGCGAGGCAGTGCTGGTGGTGGAGCGCT
>JBBQIE010000131.1:0-6372 GCA_038324625.1 Anaerolineae bacterium
GTGATCTCGGCGGCGCTCTGACCGTACACCTCTTCCACCCGCTTGACGAAGGCCTCCGCCCAGCGGTTGGCCACGTAGGCCGACCTCTCCGGGTCCCCCGAGGTCACCGTCAACTCGATGAGGCTGGCATCTTGGCCGTTCTTGGCTGACAGCATCCCCTTGAGCGCCGCTAGGTCCCGTCCCCCCTCGGGCAGCCGGTCCTGAACCCGCGGCAGCAACTTCAGGAGCAGGTCGCTGCTGGTGGCCAGGGTGGGGTAAGCCTTGAGGGGGATCTGCCGCTGATCCAGGGGCACGGTCTCGAACTCGGGGGCCAGCTGCACCAGATAACGGGGCCGGGTAATGGCCACCAGGGCGGTGGCACTGTAGCTGGGCTTCATGATCACGAACCCCATCACCGCCGCCGCCAGCAGGGCCACCACCGGCACCCCGATCACGATCCACCAGTACTTGATGAGGACGTTGACGTAGTCGTGGAGGTCTATCTCGTCCTCGTAGTAGTAGGCCGGCTGGTAGTACTCAGGCATGGCCACGGCGGGCACCGGTCGCGATTCTTGCTTGCTCTCTTCCGCCATCTACAGCTCCTCACCGAACCTCGGGCTCAGCCGGATGAAGACCAGATAGCCCACCACCAGGACGACCAAGCAGGTCGCCACCGTGCGGAAGAAGAAATCCAGTCCCACCGGGTTGCCGGAGTATAGGATATCCCGATAGGCCGCCGCCAAAGAGGCCATGGGGTTGAGACGATTCAGCCACACGTAGGCATTCAGGTCCACCCCCAACACGTGAATCACCCGATCTTTGATCAGATCAATGGGCCAGAATATGGGGGTCATGAAAAACCAGGCCAGGGTCACCACTTCCAGGATCATCTGGGTGTCCCGGTAGAAGACGTTGACGGCCGAGAGGAGAAGGGAGAGGCCGGTGACGAAGGCCACCTCGGCCAGGATCACCAGGGGCAGGAAGATGAGGATCCAGCGGGTGAAGTCCAGCCCCAGGACCAGCATCAATAGGAAGAGGGGGATCAGAGCCAGGAGGAAGTTGACCAGGTTGGCCAACACCGAGGCGATGGGCAGCACCTCGCGGGGGAAGTACACCTTCCGCACCAGAGGGGTGTTGCTGAGGACGCTGGTGGTCCCGGCGGTCAGCCCCCCCACCATGAAGTTCCAGGGAAGGAGGGCGCTGAGCAGATAGACGGGGTAGTAGGCCTTGGAGTAGTCGGTGAGCAGGACGGTGAACACCACGCTGAAGACCAGCATGGTGCCCAGGGGGTTCAGGAGGGACCAGAGAAACCCCAGCACCGAGTTCTTGTAGCGGGCCTTGAGGTCCCGGAGGACCAGTTGGCGCACCAATTCCCGGTAATGGTAGAGCTGGGCCAGGCGTTGGGTGATGGTCACGGTCGGTAGGATACTGTAGGCGAGGGTATACGACAAAGGATGCGGCCGCCGGGGTGCATTTCAGTCTGGGGGCGAGTCGTGTAGGGGCGCCGCGGAGCTGCGCCCTTTCCACGCGGGGGGAGGGCGCAGCTCCGGGCTGAAGCCCTCCGCAGCGCCCCTACCGTTGTCCGCCCCCAGCCCCTAGCGCCTTCGCCCCCAAACCAAAATGCACCGCGGCCGGGCCCGGCCGCGGTCTCAGCCGAGCGCGGGCGTTCCCCCGGCACTCTCGGTGGCGATCACCGTCTCTCGGGCCTCCAGATAGTCGGCCACGTCGTCCAGGGCCTCAAAGGGCACGGAGGGGATGTCGTTATCCCGGCAATACTCCAGGAGGCGCTTCTTGGCGAAGAGCAGGTCTCCCGGTTCGGCCTCCGCCTTGAAGCTGTCGGCCATGCAGAAGTCGGTGGTGCCGTCGCCGATGAAGGCGATTTGGTAGCCCTTGGCCTTCCAGGCTCTCCAGGAGTCGGGCTTGCACCCGGCGCAGGGGGGCCGGAAGCGGGTGCAGTCGGGGTCGGTGTATTCGAGGAAGCGAAAGCGGGGCTCGCCCTCGGGGGTGAAGCCCAGGTGGTTGGCGGTGTAGGGTACCGGCAGGCCGCGGGCGTGCAGGATGCGCTCGATGTAGTAGTCGAAGCCGGCGCTGAGGACGTGGAACTCCCAGCCCTGCTCCTGCGCCCAGCGCATCAGCCTCTCCGTCCCCGGCGAGGTCTCGATCGTCTCCAGGAAGGCGTCAATCTGTTCCCGGCGGAACCCCAGGGCCTGATACTCGAGTTCATAGCACTGAATGGCGCTGATCTCGCCCTGGAGCCACGTCCGCTCTACCTCGGCCCAGCGCTCGGGGATATTACGCCGGCAGAGGGTGTCGGTCACGTCCAGGGTGGTGATGGTGCCGTCGAAGTCACAGAGGATTACTCTCTTCATACGTCCGCGGTCTCTCCCTCTCGCCGGTACACGATCTTGCCGCGCACCAGGGTCAGCTCCACTTCCAGGTTCCGGTCCAGGACCACGATGTCGGCGTCCTTGCCGCAGTCGAGGCTGCCCTTGCGATCGGCCACCCCGATGGCCACCGCCGGGTTGAGGGTGGCCATCTGCACCGCCCGCCCCAAGGAGGCCCCGGTATCAGCCACCAGGTTCCGCACCGCCCGGTCCATGGTGAGGGTGCTGCCGGCGATGGTGCCGTCGTCCAGGGTAACCACCCCCCCGCTGACGGTCACCCGCCGCCCGTCCCAAGTGTGTTCCCCGTCGGGGAGGCCGGCGGCGGTAACGGCGTCGGTCACCAAGGCCACCTGGTCCGGACCCTTACAGCGGAGGATGAGGTCCACCGTGGCCGGGTGCAGGTGTATGTTGTCCACCACCGCTTCGGCCATGATCCGGTCGTCGGTGAGGATGGCCCCGGCCGTGCCCGGGCGGCGATGGTGCAGGCCCAACATCCCGTTGAAGGCATGGGTGGCGTGCCTCATCCCCGCCTTCACCGCCTCCTCCACCTGTTCGTAGGAGGCCATCGAGTGCCCCACGCTCACCGTCACCCCCCGGGAGGCGGCGTGGCGGATGAACTCCAGGGCTCCCTCCATCTCCGGCGCCAATGAAACCAGCTTCAGCTCCGGGCAGAGGCGCAGCCACTCCTCGAACTCATCAATCGAGGGTGGGCGGAGGTGCTCGGCCGCCTGGGCTCCCCTGGCCTCGGGGTTGAAAAAGGGCCCCTCGGCCTGAGCCCCCAATAGCTCCGCCCCGCCCCGCGCCCCCACCGCTCGGTGAATGAGCGCCAGGGTGGCGGCGGTGCTCTCGGGGGAAGCGGCGGCAGTGGCCAGCAGAAAGGAGGTGGTCCCGTGACCGGCCTTGAAGGCGGCCACCCGGTGCAGGTCGGCGACAGTTGTCCCCTCCGCTCCCGGGTCCACCCCGATGGCCCCGTGGCAGTGGATATCAACGAAGCCGGGGCAGATGTAGCCCTCGCGGGCATCCACCACCTCGGCCTCGGGCGGTATCGCCATCAGCCCTCGGGGGCCGACGGCGGTTATTCGTTGTCCTTCGGTGAGCACCACGCCGTCCTCGATCCGACGGCCGGGGGTGAGGACTACACCCCCCAGCAGGGCTTTCATGCCATGCTGGCTCGCAGCTCCGGCTCGGTGGGGATGACATCCCGCACCAGCTTCTCCCGGGTATCGGCCCTCTCGAAGAGCACCGAACCCCGGAGGAGCACGTCGTACATAGCGTGGCCGGGGATGGCGAACTCGTCCAGCAACTCATCCTCTTCGTAGAGAGTCACCTGGACCACCCCGTCGCTCAGGCGGTCGGCGGTGGCCCAATCGAGGGCGCCGTCGCTGACCACCAGAACGTGCTCGATATCGTGGGTCTGAGAGCCGCCTTTCTCCCCGATCGGGTCCATGCTCACCACGAGCAGGGGCTCGTAGCGCTTGAGGGCGGCAACATAGTGGCGCAGCCTCTTGCTGCGCCTCTCTCCCGGCACATTCTCCGTCCGCAAAGCCAGCAAGTTGTCCGGTAGCATGGCGTTCCCTTACCCCGTGCGGTTAGTGCGGGCGAGGTATCCATTCATCGCTTCGAGCAGGGCCTCCTCATCGGCGAGGTCAAGGCTCACCCCATCGAAGAGATGCCAGTGCTCGGTATGATACGTGCTCTCTCCCGGTTCCAGCAACACCAACGAGCCGAGGCTCTCCAACTCCAGCATTTCGGGGTTGGTGTAGCACTCGACGGTACAGCCATTATCAGGATAGACCGCCAGGGCGTCAAGGTCAAAGCGCTTGAGGAACAACTGCCCTTGGTTGTAGTAGGCGGCCCAGCCGAGGTCGTTGTTCATCCCCACCTTGATGGGCCCCGAGGCCTGGGCGTCCTGCCGGAGCAGGACCACCTTTTGGCCCAGGACCAGCCGAGGATCTCGAGGGTCGGTGTAGGGCCAGAGGACCAGGGTGCGGTTAGGGAGGAGGTTCTGAGGGTCGCGGGCCGCCGCCTGGGGCAGGATGGCCACCCCGCCCGGCGCCATCACCGACAGGGCCCAGGGTGCCAACTCCACCGGCCAGGCTCCCCGGTTAGTGAGAACGTGCTCGACGTCAAAACCGCCCTCGCCCGGGGTGACCCGGAGGGTCTTCTGGATGCCGGTGGGCGGCTCGATGGGCTGCGCGACCTCCAGGTAATCCGGGCCCACCTCCACTGCGACCGGGTGGTTGTCGGGGTAGTAGGAGCGGGGCATGGACTCGGGGGAATGCCAGAAGCGGTGCCCCCCGTAGATGTGCCAGTCGCCGTCGGGAGTGGCCTGAGTGACGTCGGGAAGCTCGGCGAACTGATTGCGCCCCCCGACGAAGCCCAGGCGAATGATGCGGGGCCCCACGTCGGCGGTGACGACCACTTCCACGGCGGGCCCATCGCCGCCACGCGCTTCCCCGGTCAGCCGGTAGTTGTTGGGCCGACCGGCGTAGGGTACCTTCTCGATCATCTGCCGCCTCCCCGAACCGCATTCGTCGGCATTGTAGCAGATGGCGTCAGCCCTGTCAGGTGCGTTCTTATGGAAATGGGCCACCGAGAATGGGCGAACCTCAGCTGACGAGTATGCCCCTTGGTGTCTTCATACCCGTCATCCTCAATGAAGCGCTCCTCAGCGAAGTGAAGCATCTTTCTCTCATGAGCCACGACCTTTCTCTGCGCTGCTGCTGTTCATGCCATGGCCGGCGGGCGCCCAGGGGGTTATCAGCATGGTGGACAGAGGGTCGTCTTGCAGACACGGACCCGTGCTGCTATCATTCTATCTTACTGGTACATATGTACATTTGACAACTAGGGGGCGAGCCTTGGAGCTAGTGGTGGACACATCGGTAGTTATCGCGGTGATCGCCAACGAAGGAGAGCGTACGAGAATCGTCGAACTCACGAGAGGAGTAGATTTGCTGGCTCCCCCTTCCCTGCACTGGGAGGTCGGCAATGCCCTGTCGGCGATGCTCAAGAGGAAACGGATCACTCTCGCCCAGGCTTGGCAAGCGATCGCGGCCTACCAGCGCGTTCCGATGCGCCTCGTGGATGTGGAGTTGGAGGAAGCCTTGCCGATCTCGGCCGAAGAGGGCATCTACGCCTACGATGCCTACGTTATCAGCTGCGCGCTGAAGTACCAGGCTCCACTGATCTCACTAGATCGACAGCTGATGGACGTGGCAAGGAAGTTAGGGGTGACGATCCTGGAGGTGGATGGATGAGGGTGTACACCTACACCGAGGCACGCCAGTCTCTGGCGCGTCTCCTGGATGAGGCCACGGCCGAGGGCGAGGTGAGGATCCGACGCCGGGACGGGCGAGTATTCTTGGTCACGCCGGCGCCGAAACGCGGGTCGCCCTTCGACGTGGAGGGGATGGACCTGGGCCTGACGACGGAGGAGATCGTCAAGTTCGTCCGGGAGGGGAGAGAACGCCCGGAGCCATCCCCCGGGCCGTGACGGCCGAGACCTCCCTACCCGGTAGCGGTGCCTTCCCTTGACATCGCCGCCGGGGCCGCCCTAGGATGCCCGCATGTCCCAATCCCTCGCCCGTGGGCTCGGCATGGTCATACCCACGTGGTATCCGGCCGACGCCGACCCCGACCTCGTACAGGAACTGCTCTCCCTCACCCTCGACGGTGCGGATGCCTATTGCCGCCCGGAGGCGGTGGCCCTGGTGCTGGACGGTCAGGAGCGCTGGCAACCCCTGGTGCGCCGGGCGGCCGAGGTAGGCGGCTTTCGCTACCTCTACATCCCGGAGAACCTGGGCAAGGGCGGGGCGGTGGCGGCGGGCATCGAGGCCCTGGAGGGGGAAGGCCTCGATTTCATCGGCACCCGCGACAGCGACGGGGACCATCGCCTCCACGACCTCCCCTCCCTTCTGCAACTGGCGGAGCAGATGGCGGCCGAGACCGGCAATCCCCTGCTGATCGTCTCCGGCGGCCGGACCGACCGGATGCGGCCCCTGGGCCT
>JBBQIE010000132.1:0-6349 GCA_038324625.1 Anaerolineae bacterium
GGCGGGTCCCGGCTCTCGTCCAGCAAGGGGCCGGCCTGTTGCTCGGCCAGGAGCAGCAGGGTGGTGGCCGGGTCGAGGTCTATGAAGCCGTACTGGAGCACTTTCTCGTCCGTCACGGCGGCGGTGGCCTCTGCCGCCCGAGCCAGGTCGTCCCAGGTCCAGCCGATGCTCGGGTCGGGCAGGCCCGCCTCGTCGAAGCGGACGGGGTCGTAGAAGATGAGGTCGAGGTCGGCCCGGAACGGCAGGCCCCACAGGCGATCCTCGTCCTGCAGGAGCGCCAGCACGGTGGGATAGAAGTCGTCCAGGGTGGTGCCGGCCCCGATCGCGAGGGGACCGAGGTCGAGGACCAGCCCCCGGGGCACCGCTTCCGCCGTGATGAGCCCGGCGTAGCCGACGAAAGCGTCGGCTGCCCCCGCCACCTTGGCCGCGTCATCGGCGGAGACGACGCTCGGACCCTCCCCGGTGAGGTCATCAATGGAGAGGATCTCTACGGCCAGGCCGGGGTTCTGCTCCTGGAAGGCGACGGCGAGGTCCGCGTACTGCTGGTGTTGATAGCCTTGGCAAGCGAAGGTGATGGTGGTGACCGGCGGCGGTTGTGGTGCCGGCGTGGCACCGGGGGAACAGGCAGCGATGAGGGACAGGGTCAGAAGAAGGGTTGCAGGCACACGAAACCGGTGATGTGACATAGGAAGAGCCTCCTCAAGGGATCGCCATTTGTTCGAGGGGAGCCCAAGTAGCGAGAGACCGTTGCCACTATAAGTCCATGATATCACGCACCGTCTGGGTGACAAGCGACAGACCCTAGAGGTCTACGAGACCTTTAGGGTCTGAGGGGCCCTGTGCTATACTTCCTCACACTCGCACTGACGACCAAGGAGGCTCCTCGAAGTGGATCATCTACTCACTCTCGCCGACCTGTCCCCCAGCGAAATTGCCTTTCTACTGCAGACGGCCCGGGACCTGCGGGAGGAGTGGAGGCACGGGGGAAATCGCCCTCTTCTGGCCGGCAAATGCCTGGGGATGATTTTCCAGAAGCCCTCCTTGCGGACGCGGGTCTCGTTCGAGCGGGCCATGCAGCACCTGGGCGGTACCGCCATCTACCTCTCGCCTCAGGAGATCCAGTTGGGACAGCGGGAGAGCGTGCCGGACGTGGCGCGGGTGCTCAGCCGCTACGTCGAGATCATCATGGCTCGCGTATTCGCCCAGTGGGACGTTGAGGAGTTGGCCCGTTACTCCCGGGTGCCGGTGGTGAACGGCCTCTCGGACAAGTACCATCCCTGCCAGGCACTGGCGGACTTCCTGACCATCCAGGATCGGCTGGGCCGACTGGAAGGGGTGCGCCTGACCTACGTCGGGGACGGGAACAACGTGGCCCACTCGTTGCTCCTGGGCGGTGCCAAGCTTGGAGTAAACGTCACTCTCGCCGTTCCTCGAGGGTACGAACCGGACGAAGAGGTGCTGCAGAAGGCCCTGACGGCGGCCGCTGAGTCCGGCGCTGAGGTGCGGGTGGTTCACGACCCGGTGGAGGCGGTGCAGGGCGCCGAGGTGGTCTACACCGACGTGTGGACCAGCATGGGCCAGGAGGTCGAGGCGGAGAAGCGACGCCGGGCCTTCGTCGGCTTCCAGGTGAATGCCGCCCTCTTGCGGGAGGCGGGGCCGGAGGCGATAGTGTTGCACGACCTTCCCGCCCACCGGGGCGAGGAGATCACCGACGAGGCGATGGACGGACCGCAATCGGCGGTGTTCGATCAGGCGGAGAATCGGCTGCACGCCCAGAAGGCGGTGCTGGCGGTGTTGAGCGGGGTTGTCTCCGGCAGCCCTTAGAGCGACGGACTTCCCGGCCGGGGATCAGCCCGGCCGGGGCGATATCAGAGGACTGAAGGATAACGGTAGTGTCGCAGCTCGCCTGGCTGATGCAGCGCCTAACCTGGCTCAGCCTCCTGGACATATTCTTGGTGGCGGCCATCATCTTTGGCCTGCTGACCATCCTCCGACGGACCCAAGCGGTGCTGGTGCTCCGCGGCCTGATCATTCTGGCCCTGATAGCCGTCATCCTCACTACCATCCTGCCCCTTCCCGCCTTCACCTGGCTCATTCGCAGCTCCCTCCCGGCGAGACGGGTCTCCATTCCGGTGATCTTCCAGCCGGAGTTGCGGCGGGCCCTGGAACGGCTGGGGCGGGCCGGCCCGGTAGCCGGTTGGTTCGGGCGAGAGGTGTCCCTGGATCTGGTCATCGAGGAGGTGGCGGACGCTTGCGTGCGCCTGGGCGAGCGGCGCCACGGGGCCCTGGTGGTGTTCGAGCGGGAGACGGGGCTGCAGGACATCATTGACACCGGGGTGGCCCTGGATGCCATCGTCAGCAGCGAGTTGCTGCTCACCATCTTCTTCCCCAACACCGCCCTGCACGATCAGGCGGTCATCATCCGGGGGGACCGCATCGCTGCCGCCGCCGCCGTTCTGCCCCTCTCGGAGCGGCTGGCCACCAGCCACGTATTGGGCACTCGCCACAAGGCCGGCATTGGCATCACCGAACAGAGCGACGCCGTGAGCATCATCGTCTCCGAGGAGACCGGGGTCATCAGCATCGCTCACAACGGACGCATGATCCGGAGATTGGATGGCGACCGATTGCGATCCATACTCAAGGCCTTCTTCTCCCAGTCCGAGGAGGCTACCCTGGCCAGCCGAGTGCGAGGGGCCCTGCCCGGAAATGGGGGGCGTTCACAATCCCGCTGACCCGGCCCCGCACCTACCCGGATTGCCGATAGTGGAGAGTCATGAACTTACGACGGCTGGTTAACACCATTGCCTCGGTGGCGCTCTCGCTCATCTTGGCCTTGATCGTGTGGGCGGGAGCGACGAGCGCCGAGAATCCCTCCGTCACCCAAGCCTTCGCCCGCCCCATCCCCATCGAGGTGCGGAATCAGCCGCCCGACACGGTGATCGTGAGCCGGGTGGAGACCTCGATACAGGTGCGGCTCAATGCCCCCCAGAACACCTGGCCGGCCATCGGCACCGGCGACCTCGAGGCCTACGTGGACCTGAGCAGCGTGCCCATCGGCCAGGAAGTGGAGGTGCCGGTGGCGGTGAGGATCAAGAAGCCGGGGGTGCGGCTGGTGGAGCAGACGCCCTCGCTGATGACGATGCGCTTGGAGAACTTGGAGGTCCGCACCGTCCCGGTTCGGGCCAACGTCATAGACACCCCGCCCCTGGGGTTCGTCACCCGCGACCCGGTGACTGAACCGAACGAGGTCCAGATCAGTGGAGCGGCGCCGGCCGTGGCTCGGGTGGCCTACGTCGGGGTGGATGTCTGGCTGCGGGGGGCGACGGAGACCATCAACCGCTCCCTGGCCCCTACCCCCCTGGACAAGGACTCCCTCCCCATCACCGGAGTGACGGTGACGCCGGCGACGGTGAACGTCACCGTGGAGGTGGCTCAGCGGACCAACTTCAAGCCCTCGGTGCCGGTGCGGGTGAACCTGGTGGGGGAGCCGGCGCCCCTCTACTCTGTCAGCAGCATCGCCGTCAACCCCTCCCGGGTGACTCTCTTGGGTCTGCCCGCGGTGCTGGAGCAGATTCCCGGCTACATTGACACGGAAGCCATAGACATAACCGACGCTACCGAATCCATCTCCAAGCGGGTGTCCTTGAGCCTGCCCCCGGGGGTGTCCATTGTCCCGGAGAGCGCCGAGGCCACCCAGACGGTGCAGGTGGACATCGAGATCGTGCCCATTATCACCGGCAGGACCATGCAGGTCACGGTGACCGCCCAGGGCCTGGCTCCCGGGCAGGAGGCGACCCTGTCTCCCCCGACGGTGGACGTAGTGCTCTCGGGGCCGTTGGCGCAGCTCCAGAACCTCACCGGTGAGGAGATCGAGGTGACGGTGAACCTGGTGGACTTGCAGCTGGGGACGCACCGACTCACCCCCACGGTGATCGCCCCGCCCGGCATTGAGGTTAAGGGAGTACTGCCGGAGGCGGTGGAGGCGGATATCACCGGGGCTCTCATCACCCCGGAACCGGCCACGACCGCTACTACGGGCACGAGTGGCGGATAGCCGCCTGCCGGCCCCGGCCCGGCGGACCATACTGGGGGCGGGGGTCCTGGCCCTGGCGACCCTGGCGGCCGGTCAGGCAGGGACGCCGGCGCCGGTGTCCGACGTATCGCGGGAACTGGAGAGCTTCCTTCGCCTGCTCGCCGGGGAACGGGGGGTTCCCCGCCCTCTCAGCCCGGTGCTGGCGGCTCTGGGCGACGCTCTGCCGCCCGCCATTCTGGAGGAGATACGGCGCATCGCCGCCGAGGCCGCCGTCTCCCCCGATGATTACCTGGCCTACTGCCTGGCGGAGTCCCTACCGATTTCTCGCCGGCTCCTCTCTCACTACGTGCCCTTGACCGCCGTCTTCGCCGTGGCCCGGCGCCCACGACAGAGTGCCCTCCTGGGGGCGGCTTTCCTCCCCACTGCCGCGGCATCTCAATGGCGGGAGGGGAAGCCGGTCCGGGGATTGGGTCTGGGCACCCGACCTGGGCTCTGTCTGGGCGGCAGCGGCTCCCTGGCGGTGGCCGGGATCATGGCCCCGAGGGCGGAGTTCCTGGGCCCGGGCCTGCCACCCCCCATCATCACCCGCGCCATCCTCGACGCCGATCGCTCCCTCGATGGCGTCCTCGACACCCTCCAGCGGATGCTCAGTGCCCGACCCTGCTATCAGGTGGTGTGCGACCTGGTGGAGGGGAGCGTGGCGGTGGTGGAGACGGGAGCGGAGACGAGGGTAGACTTCCCGGAGACCGGGGTGGTGGTCCTGGGCCCGAGAGAGACGGGGGCCGAGGTCAACGTCGAGCATCTGCGCCAAGGGGTGGAGGCCAACCTGGGCTGGCTCACGGCGGAGAAGGGGATGGGCTTCCTGAGGGAGGCGGTCCCCGGCGCCACCTACGTGGTTCTGGACCTGGACGGACGCCGAGGTCTGATGGAGAGTGAGGGAAGCAGGGCGCGGTTGGAGTTGTAGGGGTCAACCTAACCCCCCAACCCCCTTCCCGACACGGGAAGGGGGAGCCGAGTCACCCCTCCCTTTTCAGGGGAGGGGCCGGGGGAGAGGTTCTCCGCCCCTACAGCAAGCGCTTCTCGCCTTGCAGAGCCCGAATGTGGGTGGCGTTCTGCATCACCTCTAGGCAGCCCAGGTACTCCCCGGAGCCGTCGCGGACGGCGAAGTAGCGGATGTGGATGAACTGCTCCCCGGACTCCAGCCAGAACTCAGCATCCTCGCGGGTGCCCTGGCGAAACTCGTCGAGGATGCGGGTGACCACGTGGAGGCTCTTCTGGGGGTGGCAGCGCTCCACCGTTCGCCCCAGGACGGCCTTGGCCCGAGGGAAGACGCGATCGGGGATGTCGTTGAAGTAGCGGACCCGGTCGTCCCGGTCCACGAAGGTGACGTCCACCGGCAGGGTGTTGAGTATGGCTTCCAGTGCGGCCAGGGGGAGGGTGCCGGTGCCGAAGCGAACCGACCCCTCGGCGGTGGTGTCCGCCACCGGGGTGGAGGGGATGGGGGCGGCAGGGGGCGGCGTGGGAGTGAAGGTGGCGTACCCGAGTTCATCGAACTGGGCGCGCAGCTCCGGCCACTCCTCCTCGGTGATGACCCGCAGGGCGGCCGGGAAGAGGACGCTGTTCTCTTTGTAGAAGTGGCCGGCCAAGGTCTCGGCCAGAGTGACGGCGGCGCCGGCCAGCTGATCGGCGAAGTCGGACTCCGGCATACCGGCGTAGCTTTCGATGGTGCTGAGCAGGGCCTTCTTGATCGACCGGATCTGGTCGTGCTCCATCCACATGATGGCCGGGGGCTGGGTGATGCCGTGCTTCTCCAGGTAGGGGAAGAGGACATTCTCTTCGCGGACGTAGTGACTTTCGGCGCTACGCATCTCCGCCGCCGCCTGTTCCAGGGCTTGGGGAAGGTCCGATCCCGATTTTCCGTCCTTCAGTTGCTGGGCCGCCCCCGCCAGCTCCTGGGCCTGAGCCAGCATGATCCGGTGCTCCTCCATGAGGATGTTGATGGGGTGCCCCGGGGGGGCGAGGGTATCACCGGTGGCCAGCGACTCCCGGAACACGGCCAGGTGAACGTCGCACAGGCGATGCACCTCCTCGCGGGGCATCCCCTCCTCGATGAGTTCCTGCTCCACCAGGGCGATGTCGGTGACCGATACCCCGTGGAGCACCTGCCGGAAGCGCTCGGCCATCTGGTCGGGGTCGGCCCCGGCGTGCAGGGCCTTGATCATATCCTTGATGACGCGCTTACGGGTTTCCTTGTCTGCTGCTGATTCCTGCATGTCCATCCTTGTCCTCGGTCAGTGAGTTGGCGGCAGCGAT
>JBBQIE010000133.1:0-6329 GCA_038324625.1 Anaerolineae bacterium
TGGTTCCTCCTTACTGCTGCTTCGCGCGACCACGGGCGTATCTAATTTTCGGGCCAGGGTGGGGGACCGGGCTTCGCCGCCCCTCCTCGGCGTCATGCCGAAAGCCTATGACTACAATCCGTAGGGGCGAATCTTGTATTCGCCCTTGGTGGTCGAGCGAACACAAGCGCACACGGTCTCGGTCACAACTCCGTTGTGACCATAACCGTGGCTAGTGGTTCGCCCCTACGAGTTGCTACCAGGCGCGTCATGTTGAGCGCAGCGAAACATCTAGCCGTGCGTGAGGTAAGATGCTTCACTCCGCTGAGGAGCGCTCCATTCAGCATGACGGCGTGGGTTGAGGAGCGCTCCATTCAGCATGACAGCTTGGGTCTGACACTGGGACCCAGCCCGTCCCCCAACTGGAGGGACACCCGCGACCAAGGGCCGGGCTCATAACTCCATCCCTCTCAACCGCCGCCACTCGTCGAACATGGCCAGGGAGTTCTCCCAGGGCCAATGGGCGCGTATCGAGGGCACGGCGCTCAAGACCAGGCCCCTCCGGCCAAAGGTGTCGAAGGCCTCCCGCACCGCCTGCCGCGCCTCCTCCGGCGTGCCCTCCCCGATATGGATGGGCCCCGACACCCCTCCCCAGATGGCGTGCCGGTCGCCCAAGCGCTCGGCCACGGTCCCCATGTCCTGATGCCCCAGAACCGGCTCGATGGCATGGTAGAAGTCGAAGTCCAGGTCGGCTAGGATATCCAGCAGGGGCATGACCCCGGTCTCCACGGTGTAGCCGACGGCGGCCCCGCCGGAGCCCATGACCTGGATCTCCCGGTGCAGCAGGGGCACCAGGAAGCGCTCGATCTGGCTGGGGCTCCAGAAGTCGGTGGTCTCGTAGAACCCATTGCGTACGATCACATCCACGCCCAGGTCAGCCAGCACTTCCGCGCGGCCCATAGTGGCCCGGTGTTCGATCTGCAGGAAGCGTTCCATGACCTCCGGTTGGTCCACCGAGAGCATCACCGCCGGCTCGGCGCCGAACAACTGGATGGCGGAGGTCAGCCCCAGGCCGCAACCGGCGTAGGTTATCACCTGGTACTGGTCGGCCAGGGCCTTCCGTGGGGCGAAAGCCTCCCGCGCTCGGGCGATATCCTCATCCCCCGGCGGCAGCTGCACGTAGCGATAACGCTCCACATCCTCGGCGGTCTGCAGCCAGGGCTTGACGTAGCGGGAGACGTTCCAGTCACTGTTGAGGGGGATGTCCTCCTTGTGTTCGAGATCATCGGTTATCCAAATGGCGGCCGTGAGGGGACCGGCCGGGGTGCTGATCTCCTTGTGCAGGATGGGCCACCGCTCGCCCGGGGGGTCCTCTCTCCACACCCGCGTGGACACGTCGGGGTGCCAAGCGGCCTCGACACTCACCGAGACGTGGCCGTCCAGCCCCAACTGGTTGACGATCCGATCCAGGGAATCGGCCCGTTCCCCCCAGGTGTAGGCGGGCCCGGCCAACGAGGCGCTGAAGAAGGGGCAACAGGGCACGTAGTCCACGTCCTGACGGCGCAGGGCCGCCGTCATACGTCGCCGCGAGGTCATCGCTTGGCTCATATCATCCCCCCAGGGCTGGTGTGGCGGCCGGCCCGCCGCCCGATTCCAGGAGGGATGATAGCAAGAGGAGGGCTTGGTGGATAGTGGGTAGTGGCTGGTGGTTAGTGGTCAGTGGGGGCGTCGGTCCCGGCTCCGGTCTGCCCCGTCCACACCAGCCCACACGGTCCAGCCCTTAGGCTCAGGCCGAGGCCGCGGCGGCCCCGGCCCGAGCCCCGTCTTAGCGCCGGCGAGCCACCAGCGGCAAATAGGTGGCGGTGCCCGTGGGAGACGCTCCCGGCGAGACCTGGGCCGCCGTCAGGCCATGAGGGCCGGCCTCGTCGGGGGTGGCGAGGTGGCAGACGCTGCACTTCCTCAAGGTGCCCACGAACCCTTGCAGGTTGATGTTCTGAACGTTGTCGTTGGGCTGGAGGCTGGGCACCGGGGCGTGCTGGGTGCCGTGACAGGCGGCGCAGTATAGGCCGCCGTGACCGGCGGACTGATGGTAGAGCTTGCCGGCGTTCTCGCCGAACTGGGACTCGTGGCATCCAGACATGGCGCAACTGGGCAGGTCCACCCAGGGCCGGCGGGCCGGGTTGGCCACGGCGGCCACCGAGCCGTGACAGTCGGTGCAGACGATGCCGTTGGCCCGCATCACCCCCCGCTGACACTGAGTCACCGGGCCGGGGTGGCATAGATAGCAGTCATTGGTCTTGTCGGCGTGCTTGCCGTGTATGGCCGGCGAGAGGCCGGGGAGGTCCGCCTGGCCGGTGAAACCGAACGGCACCAGGGGCGGTGAGTTGTGGCACTTGGCGCAGAGCACCGGCCGGTTCCCCATCAGGTCGGTGCCGTTCTCCTGATCGTGCAGGGTGAGGATGTTGGTGTCCACGTTGCCGGTGGCCACGTCCTCCAGCCCATCCACGTGGCAGGTCTTGCAGTTCATCTCGGTGGAGACCGGGGCCACCGTGGTGGTGGTCGCCAGCACCTGGCCGGTCACCGCGTCCTTGGCCGTGATCTCGGCGAACTGGTAAGGATAGAGGGAATTGGGATTGCTGTCGAGGTAAGGGGTGAGGGGGATGGCCTCCACCACGAAATGGTCCCCACTCAGGTGCATGGTGCCGGTGAGGTAGGACCCGGTGATACCCTCGTTGGGCTGTAGGTCCAGCCCCATGAGGGCCTTGACGTGGGTCCAGAAGTCGGTCTTGCCCACTGAGTAGGTGTTGTCCCGGATGCGGTATTCCAAGGTCACCCCGGTGGTGACCAGTCCGGGCTCCGAGCCCCGCCGGAGCAGCTGGGCGTAGAGGGTGTTGGCCGGCGGGAGCGAGGCCCAGTTCTCGAAGGGCTCATTCATGCAATGCATGCCCAGGTCGTTCCAGGCGATGAGCACGTACTGGGCCGAGGGCGGGATCGCTTGCCCCACCACCTCCGATCGGTCCGGCCTCGATCTCTCTTGGGCTTGGGCCGACCGGGAAGTCGCGGACCACCCCAGGGCAACCACCGCCATCATAGACACGAGCACGACAACGAGGATCGGCAGTAGGCGGCCGATGCGGCGAGGTACTCCGGTCTTGTCTAACATTTCGCACTCCTTATGCCCTACCATGACAGTGGTTCTCAGAAGCCACCAGGTTCATTGTATGCGCCCCTGGCGGAGGGTCAATGGCACGGCTTGTCCGGCTATTGCACTGGCCCGGCGTAGGATGTAGTATGCACGAGACTGGTAGCCGTCCGCGGCCGAAGAAGCGGCCAGGTCGAAAGTGCATCCGTGAAGGATGCCCCCTTTCCCCAAGACCTCTTGCGCTGACGGACCGTTCCCAGTGATGACCGGTTCGGAGCCAGCGCAAGCATGCAAGACAAGACCCTGCAGTGCCGCGATTGCGGAAACTCGTTCGTGTTCACCGTCAGCGAGCAGCAGTTCTTCGCCGACAAGGGCTTCACTAACGAGCCCTCCCGATGCCCCAGTTGCCGTTCCTCCCGACGCGCGTCCGGCGGTGGCGGCGGCGGTAGTCGCGGCCGGCGGCAGGACCGGGAGATGTTCCCGGCCGTCTGCGCCGAGTGCGGCAAGGCCACCGAGGTCCCCTTCCAGCCCCGGACCGACCGGCCCGTCTACTGCGCCGATTGCTTCGCCAGCCGCAAGCCGGACGGCGGCGGCGCCTCGGGCTCTTTCCGCCGGTAACCTAGCCGACGTCACCCTCCTTGGTCAGGGAGTGAGGCGGCCTGACCGCTGCCTCACTCTTTTTGGCGCGTCTCGACCGGCACCGGCCCAACCATTCCCCTCCGCATCTGCCCCCGGGCCCTTAAGTCCGGCGCCCTTTTGCCGATAGCTAACCCATGAGCCGGCCGCGCCCCACCCACGCCGACGCCCGCCCGCGATAAGACCAGAGAGGGCTTTGGAATCAATGGAAGCCGAGATCATCAACCCCTTCGTCACCGCCGCCGCCGAGGTGCTGCGGGCGGAAGCCGGCCTCACCGTGAAGCGAGGGGCCCTTTCCCTCCAGTCGGGAGCGGTAACCACCGATGAAGTGGCCGTCCTCCTGACCCTCCTGGGAGACATCGAGGGTATGGTAGTGTTCAACTTCCCCCTCTCCCTCTGCCTGGGGCTGGTCTCTCGCATGCTCGACCAGGAGTTCGAGGAGTTCGGCGAGCTGGCCCAAAGCGGCATCGCCGAACTCGGCAACGTCATCGCCGGCGGGGCCGCCACCCGCATGTCCAACGCCGGCATCTCCGCCGATATATCGGTCCCCACCATGATCATGGGCCAGGGACTGAGCGTGGCCGCCCCTCGGTTTCAGCGCCTGGTGGTGCCCCTGGAGACCGAGTATGGCTGCCTGGAGATGCACCTCGCCGTCCGCCGGAGAGCCGGTTGATCCCATTGCACCCTTCAAGGAGAGGTACGGAATGGCGGTGAAAGTCGAGTTCGTCAATCCTTTCGTCACCGCGGCCGCCGAGGTGTTACGGGCCGAGGTGGGCACGGAGATCAAGCGGGGGACGCTGTCCTTGCAGAACTCCGCCGCCACCACCGACGATGTCACCGTACTCATCAACCTGGTCGGCGACGTAGAAGGCACGGTGATGTTCTCCATGAGCCGGGAGATGGCCCTGGGCATGGTCTCGGAAATGATCGGCGAACCGGTCGCCGAGCTGGACGAGCTGGCCCAAAGTGGGATCGGGGAGCTGGGCAACGTCATCAGTGGCCAGGCCGCCACCCGACTCTCCCAAGGCGGGTTGAGCGCCAACATCTCCGTCCCCACCCTGATCGTGGGCCAGGGCGCCAAGATCTCCACTCTCGACTTCCAGCGGCTGGTGGTTCCCCTGGAGACCAGGCTGGGCACCATGAAAGTCCATCTCGCCCTCAGGCAGAAGTAGCCGGCGGTCCCGCCATCGCCTGAGCACGATGCGCCAAGCAACTCTCGCCTAAAACCCGTGTTTATAGTAGTGTTCTTTGGTCGGGAGTAATTGGAACCGCGGGGGCCATCGGCGGCGCCCGAAGCCAGGATGGCTGGTTTCGAGGGAAGCCTTCGTGCAACGACCTCCGCTCTCCCCGACACTCGTCTCCAGGTAGGTATCATGGCGCTAAGCGCTCACATCGTCGGCTGGGGCTGCTATCTCCCCGAACGCCGTCTTCCTAATTCGGAACTAGAAGCCACCCTCGACACCACGGACGAGTGGATTCGCACCCGCACCGGCATCTGCGAGCGACGCATCGCCGCCGACGACGAGAGCACCGCCAGCATGGCCATCGAGGCCGCCAAGCGGGCCCTCCACGTGGCCGATATCAGTTCCCGCCACGTGGACCTCGTCATCGTGGCCACCATCTCCCCCGAGTTCGTCTTCCCCGCCACCGCCTGCCTGGTGCAGGACGCCATCGGGGCCCGGCAGGCGGCCGCCTACGACATTAGCGCCGGTTGCGGCGGCTTCATCTATGCCCTGGCCCAGGCCGATCAGGCCATACGCTCCGGCAGCTCCCGAGTGGCCCTGGTCGTCGGGGCCGAGACCCTCTCTCGCTTCGTGGACTGGGAAGATCGGGGCACCGCCGTGCTCTTCGGGGATGGGGCCGGGGCCGTGGTCCTCCAGGGCACAGAGATGCCCGGCGGCATACTAGGCACCACCTTGGGGGCGGACGGCTCCGGGGTGGAGCTGTTGTACGTCCCCGCCGGGGGGGCGCGCCGTCCGGCTTGCGCCGCCAGCGTGGCCGAACGGCAACACTACCTGAGAATGGACGGCCGGGAAGTCTACCGCTTCGCCGTCCGCACCATGGAACGCTCCACCCGCGAGGTCCTGGCCAAGGTGGACTCCGACGTGAGCCAGGTCTCTCTCCTCATACCCCACCAAGCCAACGGGCGCATTACCGACGCCGCTGCCCGCGCCTTGGGCCTGGATCGCTCGCGAGTGATGGAGACCCTAGAGTGGTGCGGCAACACCGGGAGCGCCTCCATCCCCATCGCCCTCTGCCGGGCGGTGGAGGACGGGCGCATCCTGGAGAATGACCTGGTGGTCCTGGTCGGCTTCGGTGCCGGGCTCACTTGGGGCTCCGCCGCCCTCCGCTGGGACAAAGTCCCCGCCGCTCCTCCCAGTATGCTGCGGCTACAGTACTACCGCGCCCGCTACCGCCTGGCCGCCGCCCGCTCCTGGTCCCGCCGCCTCTGGCGCCGCCTGCGTACCTATGCTCGAGCCCGCTGGGGCCAGGCAGTGGACCCAAAAGGCATGGGAGACCTCTAGAGCTAGACGGCTGCGGACAGGCATCACCCCTTAGGAGGCCGATATGG
>JBBQIE010000134.1:0-6297 GCA_038324625.1 Anaerolineae bacterium
ACCCAGAACCCCACTACCGAGGCCACCACTGCCGTCAGCCCCGCCGCCACCGCCCAAGGCCATCTGGGCGTCGAGACCGGCGGCTGGTAGTCCACCGCTCCCCCGAAGTCCCCCAGCAGCTCTGGGTCCTCCATCAGCGGGTCCAGATCTCGCCCGCGGTCGGAGGTCGGCGAGGTCTCGCTCGTCGTCTCCTCCACCACCGGCTCCGGCCGGGCCACTCGGGCCTGCGAGGGCGTGGGCTCGAAGTCAATCCAGCCGTAACCGGGGAAGAACAACTGCGGCCAGGAGTGGGCCCCCGAGCCCAGCAAAGTATAGCTGCCGCGTTCGGCGTCGTAGGGCCCAGGGGCGTAGCCCGCCACCACCCGCGCCGGGATTCCCAGCCCCCGGGCCATGATCACCATGCTGGAGGCGAAGTAGTTGCAGTAGCCCTCCCGCGAGTCGAACAGGAAGTAGTCCACCGCGTCTCGCCCCGCCGGCGGCGCCGCGATCTCGGTGTTGTAGTCCAACTCCCGCAGGTAGTCCTCCAGGGCCTCGGCCTGGGCATAGGGGGAATCCAGCCCCTCGGTGACCGCGGCGGCCAACTCCGTCACCCGCGAGGGTAGATTAGCCGGAAGGTTGAGATACACCGGCGAGAGCCAGTCAGGGTAACGGGTGCCGGCGTCGCGCAGCATTTCCTTGGTGGCCACGCTCACCGCCGACAGAGTCTGATATCCCTCGCCCGCTGCCAGGGCCCGCCGGGCGGTGGCGGCGTAGACGTCCAACTCCGACAGGCCGTCCTCCGGGGAAAAGCCGACGTGCTCGCTCTTCACCGGCACACTGAACCACTTGGGCGAAGGCGCCGCCAGCAACGACCGGGTATCCTGAAGAGCCGTCACCGATTGCTCCACGAACTCGCGGGAGCGGAACACCTCCACCGTCGGATAGTCGGTGGGCTCCAGCAGAGCGATGGAGGAGGCACTAGACCACCACTGCCTCCCGTCGTAGAGATCGTAGACCATGCCCTGGACCCGCGAGGGCTCGTCTGCCGTCACCTCGAAGAGGGGGTCGGCCGCCAAACGCACCGGCCCACCCATCACCAGCGAGTCCCCATAGATGGTGGTCTGGGCTGCCGCCTGGCCGCCGGTGGTGGGGAAAAGGTCGGTGAAGCGTTGCTGGGCCAAGCGCCAAGGCCGCTCGAAGCGCACCCACAGATTGGCCGCCTTCTGCTCCAAAGCGGCGGGAGGCAGAAGCCAGGCCACCACTACCGCCGCCGCCACGATGTAAGCGGCATCCACGATGAAGTCCTCGCCCACGGTACGATCGTGGGGAATCCGCGCCAGACGCCAGTCGTCGGTGAGGCCCTGAACCGACACCCGCACGATGAGCAAGAGAGCGCAGAAGGCATAGACCAGGATGTAGCCGTTGCCTGCCTCCGGCGAGTAGTAGGTGGTGAGCATTAGGGCCACCGCCGGCCCCACTACCGCCCACCATACCTTGCCCGACCGATAGATGAGCCAAGTGCTGAAGTGGAAGGCCATCCACAACGACAATGCCAGGAGGAACGAGAAGGGCAAAGCGTCTTGGCTGGGGAGACCTAAGCGCACCGTCTGGAACCATGCATCGAGACGGGCGACGGTTATCTGGACGGCATCCGACAATGCCGCCTCGGGAAAGGCGAAGTAGGCGGTGGCGAACAGGGTGAGAATGAAGCCCAGGGCCAGAGAGGCCAGGTGCAGTACCCAATGCTCCAGGACCGACCGGGCCAAGAGGATGCCGAGCAACACCGCCCCCACCAGCAGCCAGGGCAGCATCTCCAAGCCCGGCCCCCAGTTGGCCTCGTACAAGGCCAAGGCCACCGCCAAGGCGGAGGTGGCCAGGAGCACCGGCACCACCACTCCGGAAGCGTAAAGCCGACCCCTATCCACTTGGGATTTCAACCTCCAAGGCGCAACAGCATGACAATAACTGGACTCTAAGGCAGTAGAGACTCCCTGGCAAGAATGGTGCCCTTGCCGGCTGTGCGACCATCCGGGCGCACCACCGCCTACCCTTCAATATTAACCGAGCTGTCAAGATTGGCAATAGCGATGGGCGCTTCAGTCTGGGGGCGAGTCTTGTAGGGGCGCCGCGGAGCCTCGCTTTTTGCGGCGGAGGCGGAGCTGCGCCCTTTCCACTTTCCACGCGGGGGGAGGGCGCAGCTCCGGGCTGAAGCCCTCCGCGGCGCTCCTACCGTTGTCCGCCTCCAGCCCCTAGCGCCTTCGCCACGAAACTGAAATGCACTCATGGGGATCGGAGAGGAAGGTGGCCGGGCGATGATGGGCGAGTGGACGACGATAGGGAGTCGGAAGCGAGCAGGGATGGGGAACGGCCGTTCCCCATCCCTGCTGGTGGTCCTACTTAGGCGCAGGGCTACGGGTATATGCCCCGGATCAGGGTGGCGTCGTGGACCCTCTGCACCGCCAGCATCAGGGCGGACAGGCGCAGGGAGACGTTCTTCTCCTCCGCCATCCTCCAAACCTCGGAGAAGGCCCGCCCCAGGATCTTCTCCAGCCGGGCGTTGATCTCGTCCTCCTCCCAGAAGAGGAACTGCAAGCCCTGCACCCACTCGAAGTACGATACCGTCACTCCCCCGGCATTAGCCAGGATGTCCGGCACCACCAGGATCCCTCTCTCGGCCAGGATGTGATCCGCCTCGGGGGTGGTGGGCCCGTTGGCGCCCTCAACCACGATCTTGGCCCTCACATTCCCGGCGTTGGCACCGGTAATCTGCCCTTCCAGCGCCGCCGGCACTAGGAGATCGCACTCCATTGCCAGCAATTCAGCATTGCTGATGGGCTCACCCTCCGGGTAGCCTCTCAAGCTGCCGTTCTCAGCGTAGTAGTCGTACATGGCTCTGGCGTCCAGCCCGTCGGCGTCGTAGAGGCCCCCGTACACGTCACTGACGGCGATGATCCGGCAGCCGAGAGCCTGCAGGTGCAGGGCCGAGGAGCTGCCGACGTTGCCGAAGCCTTGGATGGCGACCGTCGCCCCCTCCGCCACCATGCCCTGCCGCTCCATGGCCCTGGCGGCACAATAGGCCACCCCCCTCCCGGTAGCCATCAGGCGCCCGGCTGAACCCCCGATCTCCACCGGCTTGCCGGTCACCACTGCCGGGGTGGTGTACCCTCGGTGCATGGAGTAAGTATCCATGATCCAGGCCATAATCTGAGGGTTGGTATTCACGTCGGGGGCGGGGATGTCGCCATCGGGGCCCATCAAGGGGGCGATCTCGGTGGCGTAACGCCGGGTAAGGTGCTCCAGCTCGCGAAGCGACAACTCGGCCGGATCCACTATCACCCCGCCTTTGGCTCCCCCGTAGGGCAAGTCCACCACGGCGCATTTCCAGGTCATCCACATGGCCATGGCCCGGATCTCGTCCAGGTCCACCCTCGGGTGATAGCGCAGGCCGCCCTTGGAGGGGCCGCGAACGGTGGAGTGGTGTACCCGATAGCCGGTGAAGACTTTCACCCTGCCGTCGTCCATGAGTACCGGGAAGTTGACCGTCAACTCCCGCTTCGGTCGGCGCAACACCTCCACGATGCCGTCCTTGAGATCGAGATGGCTGACGGCCTCGTCCAACTGCTCCAACGCCATGTCGTAAGGGTTCAGCTTCGTACCCTGAACTGCCATTTCCCTCTCCTTCGTAAGTATGGCGATGATGCCGCTCCGGACCATCGCGCTTCGATGACATAGAGAGCCGGCAAGCGCAGCGTCGCGCTTGCCGGTCGAGCGGCGGCCCCGATCAGGGCCGCTCCTATTCCGATAGTATACGCTTGAGGATGCTCTCAACCGCCTGGGCATTGGCCTGTCCGCGAGTAGCCCGCATGACCTGCCCAACTAGGAACTTGGCCGCCTGTTCCTTCCCGGCCCGGTAGTCCTCCACCGCCCCGGGGTTGCCCCGCACGGCCTCCGCCGCCAGGGCCTCCAGCCGGGCGGCATCCCCGATCTGGGAGAGCCCCCGCTCTCGCACGATGTCGGCCCCGGAGCGCCCAGTCTCGAACATGGCCTCCAACACCTGGCGGCCGGTGGTGACGTTCACCTCGCCGGCGGCCACCATCGCCAACAACTCGGCCAACCGCTCGGGAGAGACCCGCGTGTCCTCGATGGCGATCCCGGTATCGTTCATCAGCCGAAAAAGGGCCCCGGTGATCCAATTCGCTGCCTCCCGCCCCGCCGACCGCCCGGCAACGGAGACCACCGCCTCGAAGTAGTCGGCCATCGGTCGTTCATCGGCGAGCAGGGCGGCATCGGCCGCGGACAGCCCCAGCTCAACCTCGAACCGAGCCGCCCGAGCGCCCGGCAGCTCCGGTAGCCGGCTGCGAAGCTGGTCCACCCATTCTCGGCTCACCGCCAGCGGCGGCAGATCGGGATCGGGGAAGTAGCGATAATCGTGGGCCTCTTCCTTGGTACGCTGGACCACGGTGACCCCGCGAGCCTCGTCCCAGCCCATGGTCACCCGCTCCACCCTCTCGCCGCGGCCGAGCACATCCGCCTGGCGCTGCACCTCGTAATCCAGCGCCTGCTTGACCGCCCGGAAGCTGTTGAGGTTCTTGACCTCGACGTAGGCCTCCGGCAGCACCGAAGATCCCTCCGGCCGCAAAGAGATGTTGGCCTCACAACGCATGGCCCCCTCCTCCATGTTGCCGCTGCTCACCCCCAAGTACCGCAGGATGCCCCGAAGCTTGACCAGGTACTGGCGAGCCTCCTCCGCCGAGCGGAGGTCCGGATCGGTGACGATCTCCAATAGGGGCACCCCGGACCGGTTGAAGTCAATGAGGCTGCGGTCGCCCACGTGGATCAGCTTCCCGGTATCCTCCTCCAGGTGCGCCCTGCGGATGCCGACTCGCCGGCTACCGAGTTCGGTGTGTACCTCCAGGTGGCCTTCGATGGTCAACGGCAGGTCATACTGGGAGATCTGATAGCCCTTGGGGAGGTCGGGATAGGCGTAGTTCTTGCGGTCCCACTTGGTGAACTCCGGCACGGTGCAGCCCAGGGCCAGGCCAGTCATGAGGGAGAACTCGACCGCCTTGCGGTTGATCACCGGGAGCACCCCGGGGAGGCCCAAGCACACCGGGCAAGTATGAGTGTTGGGAGGGGCGGAGGCATAGTCGGCACTGCAGCCGCAGAACATCTTCGAGGCCGTCGCCAACTGCACGTGGACTTCCATGCCGATGACCGGTTGGTACACTCCGCTTCCCCTGGAACTTCATGGGTTCAGGACTCTTCGCGCCGGAGCGGAGTATAGCACGCCCGCCTGGAGGCAGGCCATTGCCCCGAAGCCGGCGACGGTGTCGCCGGCTCCAAGTCCGACCTATTCGATCCGCCGATCCCGCGTCACGGCTTGGGCGTCCGCTTCCGGCGACGAAGGACAGCCCGCAGGAGGAGGATCACGGCGGCGATGGGGATGAGTATGATCGCCAACAGGGGCACCAAGTAGAACAGTATCCAGATCATGGCGTCCAGCAGGGTCCGCCCGGTGCCCGTCAGGGCCCGCACCGCGTCCTTGAGGGTACTGAACGGCTTCCACTCCCCGGTTATCACCGGCAATTCCTTGCCCACCGGCGACAGGCTCACGCTCAGGGTGGACATGGCCACGTTCTGCTCCAGGTAGCGCCGCCGGCCCTCGAGCTGCTCGATCT
Organism: Anaerolineae bacterium; assembly: GCA_038324625.1. Lineage (GTDB taxonomy): Bacteria > Chloroflexota > Anaerolineae > DRVO01 > DRVO01 > JBBQIE01. Next base: position 5,658 of record JBBQIE010000134.1, read on the forward strand.
GCGACTGCACGTTCTGAAGCTCGCGGTAGACGGCGAGGATATCCTCGGCGCTCTTCATTCGCTCTCTGACATCGCCCAGGAGCAGCAGCAGTTGCTCCTCCGTAGCTCGCAGGGCCCGAAGCCGTGCCTCCAGATCGTAATACTCCTCGGTGACGTCGGTGCCCGAGGAACTGGACCGCTCCACCTTCTCCGAGATGTCGCCGATCTCCTGCATCACCCGATCGAACTGCTCCGCCGGTATCCGGATGGAGATGGTAGCGTAGCTCTCATCCTCGATACTCCAGGTGTTCACGTTGACCACGTAGCCGCCGTATTGGGCCGCCATGGTCCGCACCTGGGATACCGCCGTCTCCACGTCCTTGACAGTGACGGCCAGGTCCCCCGTCTTGACAATCAACCGTTCCGGCTCCCCGAGATCGGAGGCGCCGGGAGCGGCGGTCGCGGCCGGCACCGGCTGCCGCGCCCCGAGGCCATCGGTCGAGGATGGGTACTCCTCCAGAGATGGAGGCGCCACTACCTCCGCCGCCGGCCGCGATTGCAGGGGCGAGGCGCCGCAAGAGGCCAGTAGTAGCGATGCCGTAAGCAGAGCCAACATCAGGGCACCGAGTCGCCGAGCGCGCATGTGAGCCTCCCAAGCAGA
>JBBQIE010000135.1:0-6245 GCA_038324625.1 Anaerolineae bacterium
GTGGAGGCGGTTTGCCCCGACTCGTCGGTATGGCTGTCGGCCATTGATCAGCAGTGGCAGGCGGACACTACCCGCGAGGATCTCCTGGTGGGGCAGACGGTGCGTTTCGCCATCAGCCCGGTGGTCATTGCCATGCGTGAGGGTGTGGCCCGGGAGATGGGATACCCCGGGGCAGCCATCGGCTGGACGGACATCCTGGCGCGGGCCCGCTCCGACCCCGGGTTCGCCTGGAGCCATGCCTCCACCAGCACCGCCAGCGGCCTTCTGGCCACCCTGGCCCAGTTCTACGCCGGCGCCGGCAAGACCCGCGGGCTGACCATCGAGGACGCCACTAACCCCCGGACCCTGGAGTACGTGGCCGCCGTCGAGTCCACCGTCAAGCACTACGGTGAAGGGGAGATGGCCACCGTGCAGCGGGCCCTGGAGGAGGGCGGCACCGAGCTGGACGCCTTCGTGATCCAGGAGCAGTTGGTCGTCTACTACAACTCTCAGGCCAAGGACCGCCTGGTGGCGGTGTACCCGGCCGAGGGCACCCTGTGGGAGGACCACCCCCTGGCCCTCCTGGAGTCGGATGGGCTCACCAACGAGGCGCGGGAGACTTTCCAGGCCCTGAGACGCTACGTTCTGGACTCGGAGGCCCAGAAGACGGCCTTGAGCCTGGGGTATCGCCCGGCGGACCTGTCCCTGGCCTTGGACGGGCCGGGGTCGCCGCTGACGGCGGCCAACGGGGTGGACCCGACCCAGCCGCGGACCCTGCTGCAGATGCCCAGCGTGGCCGTGGTGGATGTGGTGCGGGACGTGTGGTGGTATACCAAGAAGCACACCAACGTCTTCCTGGTGGTGGACACCTCCGGCAGCATGGAGGGGGACAAGCTGGAGAATGCCCGGCAGGCGCTGACGGCGTTCCTGGAGGGGATCAAGGGGGACCTGGAGCGGGTCGGCCTGGTGGAGTTCTCCAGCAACGTCGGGCGAGTCATACCCCTGGACGAGCTGAGCGGGAACCGCAACGCCCTCCAGCAGGCGTTCATCGGGCTGGAGGCGGGAGGGAACACCGCCCTCCTGGATGGGGTGGCCACCGCTTTCACCCAGTTGCAGACCCTGGCCGATGGCCAACGGATCAACGCCATCGTGGTCATGACCGATGGGCGGGAGAACGCCTCTCGGACCAGCCTCCGGCAGTTGCAGGCTCGGATCCGCGACGGTAATAGCCGCGGGGTCCCGGTGGTGATCTTTTGCATCGCCTACGGTCGAGACGCGGACATGGACATGCTCCGGGCCATCGCCGAGGCCAGCGGCGGCCAGGTGCGCCAGGGAGACCTGGCCTCCATCGAGGAGCTGTACCGGGTTATTTCCACGTACTTCTAGGGGCAACCTAACCCCCCAGCCCCCTTCCCTACAAAGGAAGGGGGAGCCCGGGACTCCCCTCTCCTATCGCATTGGTAGAGGGGTCGGGGGTGAGGGCCCTCCCCCGGCCCGCTTCTTGCATCTCCCCTGTCGCGAAGGTGATTGTGGGCGGCAACGGGCGGATGCTATAATCCCCTCCGTGCCTCAGGCCAACATTCCACTGAAAACCGGAAAGATGCACGTCGGTCTCAACGCCCAGCTTATGGCTCGGCCCGGGACCTATCGGGGGGCGGGCATCAGCGGCTACATCGGCGGGTTGCTGGGCAGCTTGCCGGAGGCGGCCCCGGAGATGCGTTTCACCGCTTGGCTGCCGGAGGTCCGGACCGGGCTGGAGGGGATTCAACAGAGTCCGTCCGCCTTCGCCGGGCGAGGGGTGCTGCACCGGATTCTCTGGGAGCAGACGGCATGGGCGACGGCGGCCCGGCGGGCGGGCGTGGATCTGCTGCACGGGTTGGCCTTCTCCCTACCCATCGCCTCCTCCCTGCCGGCCGTGGTCACCTTCTTCGACATGAGCTTCCTGCTCTTTCCCCGCTACCATCCGGCGGGAAGGCGGCTTTACTTGAGATGGATCACCGGACGAGCGGCCCGAAAGGCTCAAGCGGTGATTGCCATTTCCGCGAGCACCAAGCGGGACATCGTCCGCTTGCTGGGCATCGAGGAAGGCAAGATCGAGGTGATCCCCCTGGCGGCGGGGGAGGCGTTTCGTCCCCTTTCCCAGGAGGGCCGGGAGAGGTTCCGATGGGATCGTGGCCTCAATCCCTATATCTACTACCAAGGCACCATCGAGCCTCGCAAGAACGTGGTGACCTTGATCCAGGCCTATGGGCAGCTGCGGATGGAAGGTTACCGGGGCCATGACCTGGTGATTGGCGGGGCGCCGGGATGGGACCACGACGAGGCCTGGATGGCGGTGCAGAGGCTGGGCCTGCGGAAGCAGGTACACTTCCTGGGCTACGTGACCCCGGAGGAGTCGCCCTGGTGGTATGGGGCCGCGGACGTCTTCGTCTATCCCTCAGAGTACGAGGGTTTCGGCCTGCCGCCCCTGGAGGCCATGTCCTGCGGCACTCCCGTCGTCGTGGCCGACAGCTCGTCTCTACCGGAAGTGGTGGGCGACGCCGGGGTTCTAGTGCCGCCCCGTGATGCCGACGCCCTGGCGCAGGCCATCGCCGAGTTGATCGAGAACCCCGGCCTTCGAGCTTCGTTGGCCGATCGAGGGCTGGAGCGGGCGAGGAGTTTCACTTGGAAAGCCACAGCGAGAGCTACCGCACGACTCTACTCCCGTTGCCTCGGGTGAAGCCGCGACGCCGCGACTGGATGGCCCTGCTACCGCCGGTCATGGCCCTGGCCGACGCCGTGGGCATCAACCTCGGCTTCTACTTGGCCTACGTCCTGCGCTACGTGGTGGAGTGGCCCACCCCGGTGGAGGATGTCTTCTCCTTCCCCTATCGCTTCTACTTCCCGGTGGGGCTGATCCTGGCCGGGGTGCTGCTGGTCATCTTCCGGATGCAGGGCCTCTACACCGCCAAGCCGGGCGAGACCTGGGTGGACGAGTTCTATCGCATCGCCAGCGGCACCGCCACCGGCATCGTCGGCCTGGTGGTCCTCTACTTCTTCTATCGCCCCAACGTCTACTCCCGGCTGGTGTTCTTCTACGCCGCCGTCCTCATCGTGCTCATTCTGGGGGTGAACCGCTGGATCAAGCACCTGGCCCTGGATCGTCTCCGCCGCCGGGGCATCGGGGTGGAGAAGGTGCTCATCGTGGGGGCGGGGGAAGTGGGCAGGGCAGTGATGCGCAGCCTGGTGGCCAACCCCGAGCTCGGGTACCAGATCGTGGGCTTCGTGGACGACGACCCGGAGGAAGGGGCCACCAACCTGGGCCGGATTCACGGGCTGGGGGCGGTGGCCAACCTCCCTCAGCTTATCCAGGATCGGGAGGTGGATGAGGTAATTGTCACCCTGCCCTGGATGCACCACCGCCAGATCCTGGCCATCGTGGGCCAATGCCAGGAGCGCAACGTGCGGGCCCGGGTGGTCCCCGACCTCTTTCAGATGAGCCTGAGCCGGGTGGACTTCCAGGACTTGGACGGCATTCCTCTGCTGGGCGTCCGGGATGTGGGGATCAGCAGCTTCGATCGAGCGGTGAAGCGGGCGGTGGACGTGTTCGCCGGGCTCCTGGGGTTACTGATGTTTGGGCTCATCTACATCCCGGTGGCCATCGCCATCAAGCTGGAGTCGCCGGGCTCGGTGCTTTACGCCCAGGAGCGGGTGGGCCGGAACGGCAAGCGGTTCCGCATCTTCAAGTTCCGCTCCATGCGCCAGGACGCCGACGAGCAGCTGGAGAGCCTCCAAGCCCACAACGAGGCTGACGGGCCGCTGTTCAAGATGAAACTCGACCCTCGCTGCACCCAGGTCGGTCGGGCCCTGCGCCGGGTGAGCCTGGACGAGTGGCCTCAGTTCATCAACGTGGTCAAAGGGGACATGAGCCTGGTCGGTCCCCGGCCCAATCGCCCGGCGGAAGTGTTGCAGTACAAGCCCTGGCACCGGCGACGGCTGGAGGTCAAACCGGGGGTGACTGGCCTCTGGCAAGTCAGCGGTCGAAGCGACGTCCCCTTCGATGAGATGGTCCTGCTGGACGTCTACTATATCGAGAACTGGTCCTTGGGGCTGGATCTGAAAATCATACTCCGTACCATCCCCCATCTGCTCCTCGGCGGCGGGGCTTACTGAGCCCCGGTCAGGCTCTCCCCGCCGCGATTGGCGTCGCCTTTTCCCCGCCGCTAGAATAGTCCCGCACCGTGGTAGGGGAACCTAACCCCCTATCCCCCTTCCCTGCGAAGGAAGGGGGGACCGGAACTCCCCTCCCGTTTCAGGGGAGGGGCCGGGGGTGAGGGCCTCTCTCAGCCCATCGGTGCGAACTGGACGGTCGGAGGATCCGATGCCCGTAACGGTCATAATCGGGGCCCAGTGGGGCGACGAAGGGAAGGGGAAGATCACGGATGCGTTGGCCGGCCAGGCCGACGTGGTGGCTCGCTATCAGGGAGGCGACAACGCCGGCCATACCGTGGTACATGGCGAATGGCTCCTGCGCCTACACCAGATCCCCTCCGGCATCTTGCACCAGGGCACCTTGTGCATCCTCGGTGGGGGCATGGTCATCAACCCCCGCACCCTCTTGGCCGAGATTGACGAGCTCCAAGATAAGCAGGCCTTTCGGGCTAAGCTGCTGATCAGCGGCAGGGCCCATCTCATCATGCCCTATCACGTGGCCCTGGATGGGGCCAGCGAGGAGGGTCGGGGGGCATCCGCCATTGGCACCACCCGTCGAGGCATCGGCCCCGCTTACCAGGACAAGGCGGCTCGGTCCGGCTTGCGCCTCTACGACATGCTCCTCCCGGAGGGCGAGTTCCGGACCCGGGTGCGGGCGGCGGTGGAAGAGAAGAACCTGCTGTTGGAGCGGATCTACGGGCAGGAGCGGTTGGACGCCGACACCGTTGCCGAGCAGTTCGCCGGCTATGCCACCCGGCTCTCACCCCTAGTGGGCGACGATTCCCTCGCCGTCAACCAGGCCCTCAGGGAAGAGAAGCGGGTGCTCTTCGAGGGGGCCCAGGGCATTCTCCTGGACGTTGACCACGGTACCTACCCCTACGTCACCAGTTCCTCCACCGTTCTCGGCGGAGCCCTGGCCTGCCTGGGAGTGGCGCCGGGCTACGTGGAGAGGGTGATCGGGGCGGTGAAGGCCTACCAGACGCGGGTAGGCGAGGGGCCCTTCCCCACCGAGCAGTCGGGCGAGATCGGCAGCCGCCTCCGGGGCACGGGGAGCAACCACTGGGACGAGTTCGGCACCACCACCGGGAGGCCCCGCCGCTGCGGCTGGCTGGACCTGGTCACGGTGCGTTTCTCCGCTCGGGTCAGCGGCATCACCGAGTTGGTGGTGACCAAGTTCGACATCCTGTCCGGCCTGGAGCGGCTCAAGGTGTGCGTCGGCTACCGCCTGGATGGTCGCATCCTGGACGAGGTGGTCCCCGATGTCGAGAGCCTGAAGCGGGTGGAGCCCATCTACGAGGAACTGCCCGGCTGGCAAGAGCCGATCGGCGAAGTGCGATCCTTCAGCGACCTGCCCGAGCCGGCTCAGACATACATCCGCTTCATCGAAGAGGCCACCGGCCTGCCGGTGTCTCAGATCACGGTGGGCCCGGGAAGGGAGCAGACCATCCGGCGCTGACCGGACTGGTCACGGTCGGTACGCGCCCAAGGCATTCCTGGCTCGGCGGAGATGACCCTGTTTGACGTAATGGTGATCGGCGCCGGTCCGGGCGGCAGCAGCGCCGCCTACCACTTGGCCCGGGGTGGGGCTAAGGTGGCTCTGGTGGACCGCGACGAACCGGAGATCGGCGGTCCCGGGGCGGAGGCGATCTCGGCGCTGGCCCAGGATTGCCTGGCGGGGATGCGCCTCGAGGCCTGGGCGGGCCGGTACCGGCGCTGCCGGGAGCTGCGCTTCTTCAGCCCCCGGGGCTCGGTGGCCTCCTGGGCCCCGGCCGAGGATGGCCGCTCCCTCCTCTTCATACCCCGATCGGAGTTGGGCCCGGCCTTGGTCTCGGAAGCGGAGACGGCGGGCGTGACCCTCTTCCGGGCCACCGTCCGTGAGGTCGCGGTGGCGGAGACATCGGTGTCCGCTCTCGGCGACGACCAGCTGCCCTCGGCGCAGCTATTGGTGCTGGCGGAGGGGTCCCGAGGGAAGCTGGCCGCCTCGCTGGGGCTGGTCAGCCAGAGCCCGGATTACGCCGCCTTACATGCCCTCTTCGAGTGGGACGCCGGAGACACGGCCGAGATCCACTATCTCC
>JBBQIE010000136.1:0-6243 GCA_038324625.1 Anaerolineae bacterium
GCGCCAGGGCGTGTCGGCACTGTTGTCGGGACAGCAGCAGGCCATCGAGCCGGTGGGCTGGAAGCAAGGACACGTCCACCACGAGGAGGCTGAGGCGCTGCCGATGGCAGCGGTGGCTGGGCGTCTGGCGGGGGAATGACGCGCACCGGGGCTCGTCCAGAGAGATGACGAGCCCCGGTGCTGATCCTTGCCGTCGTCCGCCCGTGTGGCTACTCTCTTCCAGAGGGGCTCGACTGTCGGTGCGATTCTGCTTGGCATGGCAAGGGAGTGATCGAATGCGGCTCACGATAGAGTGCGAGCAAGAAGAGGACGGGCGCTGGTTGGCTGAGTTGATCGAGCTGCCCGGTGTCCTGGCCTACGGCCGGACCCCAGAAGAGGCAGTCGCCAGAACTCAGGCCCTCGGTCTGCGCGTGCTCGCCGATCGGATCGAGCACGGGGAAGGGGTTACCCCTCTGATGGACATTCGTTCGTGGCCAGCAGCACGCATTGACCCAGTGATGCTCGCCATCGCCAGCGCCCCCTACGATGATGAGCCGGTGAGTTCGGAAGAGGCAGAGGCGGTGAGGCTGGGGCGTGAGCAAGCCGCCCGGGGTGAGTGTTGCTCCGATGCCGATCTCTGGCGGGAGCTGGGTCATGCCTCGCGCGATCCGCTGGACTGATGAGGCCGGGAAACACGTAAGGCTTTTGGACAGAGAGACGCGAGAGCGCATCCTCCAGGCGCTTCACTATGCCATGCCCGGAGTGTTACTGCCGGTCACGGCGGTAGGCCAGGAATCGCTGCCATAGGTCCAGGATGTCCGGCGGGAGGTCCAGGGAATCGAGATCTCGCTCCACGAGATCGAGGTCCAGGGCCCGAATGTCCTCCTCTCTTCCGTGGACCAGAGTCTGGCGCAGGAGCCAGCGCCGCTGGAAGGGGTCTTCCAGATCGAGCTGGTCCGTGCTCCAGACAAGGTGACGGGGTGGCTTGTACATCGTATGATGCCTCACCGGTCACTATAGGGTTGGGCCAAGTAGGTGGCAACTGAGGCGGACGCCCTCAGCCCCGCGCCCCCTCCGTGTCCGGACAACGACCCGCCTATCCGATACCTAACCGGGGATGGAACCGATGCGAGTAGCCCTGCTCTACAACCTGAAGGCCAACGTGGCCCGCGATGCCGATGCCCCTCATGACGCCCTGGCCGAGTACGACACCGAGGAGACGGCCCAGGGCTTGGTGGGGGCCCTGCGGGAGGCGGGGCACACCGTCATCCCCCTGGAGGCGGACGGCACCCTCCCCGACCGGGTGCGGGAGACGGCGCCCGACCTCTGCTTCAACATCGCCGAGGGGCTGCGGGGCGAGTCGCGCGAGTCCCACGTCCCCGCCCTCTTGGAGATGCTGGGCATCCCCTACACCGCCTCCGGCATCCTGGCCAACGCTCTTTCCCTGGACAAGGCCATGTGCAAGCTGGTCTGGCGGGCCCACGGCCTGCCCACCACCCCCTTCCAGGTGTTCCGCCGGGGGGACGAGGTCGTTCAGGAGGATTTGGTGTATCCCTTGTTCGTGAAGCCGGCCCGTGAGGGCTCGGGGATGGGCATCAACCGGGGGTCGGTGGCCCACGATGAGGGGGAGCTGCGGGAACGGGCCAACTGGATCGTCTGCACCTACCGCCAGCCGGCCCTGGCCGAGCCCTTCCTGCCCGGGCGGGAGTTCACCGTGGGCCTGATCGGCAACGAGCGGACGGTATGCTCCCTGCCGCGCTCGCCCCTGTACGACGAGGCCGGGTTCCACGTCTTCCCGGTGTTGGAGATTGACGTCAGCCCCATCGCCGAGTCGGAGGGCATTTACAGCAGCGAGATCAAGAGCGACCGCCCCCTCGACCCCCGCTATCTCTGCCCGGCCCCCATTGACGACGACCTCTCCGGCGAGCTCCAGGACCTGGCGGTGCGGGCTTTCACTGCCATCGGGTGCCTGGACGTGGGGCGGGTGGATTTCCGGCTGGACGCCCAGTGTCGCCCGCAACTCCTGGAGATCAACACCCTGCCGGGGTTGAACCCCCACTATAGCGACATCGTCATGGCCGCCCGCGGGGAGGGGATGTCCTACCGGACCCTGGTGAGCGAGATTCTGGCCCTGGCCGCGGCTCGGTACGGCATCAGCTGACTGCCCCTAAGGAGGTACACATGCTCAGAATCGGCCTCTCCGAAGTGGATATCACCCCGGAACCGGGGCTGCCCATGGCCGGCATGCCTGGCTGTCCCCCGGGGGAGGACGTGAAATGGCCTCTCTTTGCTCGTATCCTTCTCTTCGACGACGGAACGGCCCGAGCCGCCCTCATCAGTCTGGACCTAGTCTGCCTGGCCACTGCCACCGTGCGTCAATATCGCCGGGATTTGGCCCCCATCCTCGGGCTCGATCCCGACAATATCATGATCGCCTGCACTCATACCCACCGCGGCCCCTGCACCACCCCTCAGTTCTCCACCTTCGAGACCGAGCTCGACTACCTCGACACCGTGGGCGAACGTCTTCTGGAAGCCGCCGCCGAGGCGGAAGCCTCCCTACAGCCCGGCCGCCTGCGGGTGGGACACGCCCAAGTTCCCGGCTGGACCTGGAACCGCCGGCCCCTCTACACCGGCGATCAAGCGGGCACCCACGGTCCCCGCTACGGAGAGGACTACGTGGGCATGGAGGGCCCGGAGGACAACGAGGTCATCGCCCTGTCGGTCCTGGATCAGGAGGGGGGCATCCGCGGGGGCCTGGTCAACTTCGCCTGCCACCCCACGGTCATGGTCAGCGTCCCCGCCTACTCCGCCGACTTCGCCGGGGCCCTGACCGAGGAGATGCGCTCCCGGACGGGGGGGATGTTCGCCTTCCTCCAAGGAGCCTGCGGCAACCTCTCCAACACCAGCGGCCGGGAGGGAGTGCCGCGAGAGTCGGGGGAGGAGTACGCTCGCGCCATGGGCCAGGCCCTGGCCGACAGCGCTCTGGCGGCCCTGGAAGAGGGGGAGGATCTGGACGACATGCGCATCCTGGTGGAGACCAAGGTGCTCTCCATCCCCCAGCGCCGGCCCACCCCGGAGCAGTTGGAACTGGCCCGCTGGTACCTGGAGGACGCCCCGCCGGACCTGGACCAGAAGGACTTCACCCGGCGCATCTACGGCCACGACTACACCTTCTATGCCAACTCCCCCGTCATCCAGGAGTGGTTCTGCCGGGAGGCCATCGGCATGCACGGATACCAAAGGCGCCTGCTGCAGCGGGAGATCCTGGAGGAGGTGGAGGTCAAGGCCATCGCCCTCGGCGAGAGCCTGGCCTTCGTCAGCTTCCCGGCCGAGTACTTCGCCGAGTTCGGGCTGGAGATCAAGGCTCGGTCTCCCTTCCGGCATACCCTGGTGGCCGAGTTGGCCAACGGCTGGTGCGGGTACGTCCCCACCGAGGCGGCCTTCGCTCACGGAGGGTACGAGTGTCGCTTCACCTACTCCAGCCGGCTGGTCCCCGAGGCGGGGGAGCGGATGTGCCGCGCCGGCATCGGGTTGTTGCGGATGCTGTCGGCCCTGTGAGGGATAGCGACGGCAGAATCGCCGAGTTGAGGCGCCTCATCGCTGATGTTCAGGCGCGCCTGCCGGCCCATTCCGCCCCGCCGGCCATGGTTCGGGAACTGGACGACCTCGAGGAGGAGTTGGAGCGGCTGGAGCGCCCGGCGAGCGATCCGGGTTGCACCGGAGCATCGGCCGAAGGCCCTCAGAGCGGGCCCCTTTAGCCGCCCGCTCTACGCCGGCTGAGAGGCGGGCCGGCCCACGGAGAAGGGCGCGCGGGTCTGAAGGCCCGCGCTGAGGGCCTTCGGCCAAGTTGGTAGAGGCGTGAGGAGCCGCGCCTTACAACCGATACCCAGGAGAGACCCCATGAAACGTCTTGCCGGATACCTGGCGGCTGCGCTGGCGCTGCTGCTCTGCACCCTGGTTCCGATAGGGGCCGCGGCTCAAAGCCCGGACGCCACTCCCATCCCCTTGCCCCCCGTGAGCGGGAGCGATCCCTTCTTCGGCATCGTCCAGGCCATCCACGACCCCGAGAAGGCGGTGGCGGCCGGGGTCCGCTGGGAGCGGCTGGTGGCCTGGTGGAGCAACTTCCAGCCGGACGGCCCTCAGGATTGGGACTACAACGCCTGGTTCCCCACCGACCTCATGCGCGATCAGCAGGCGCGAGGGGTGGAGCTGGTGGGGGTGGTGCTGCACACTCCGGGATGGGCCGCCCGCGACCCCGGTTACGGAGCCGTCTCCCCGCCCCGCAACCTGGACCTGCCCTTCGATCACCCGGACAACTACTGGGGCGCCTTCATCGGTCGCCTGGCTCGCGAGTACGCCGGCCTGGTGGATACCTGGATCCTCTGGAACGAGCCGGACATCTACCGCGAGACCTACGCCAACTGGGCCGGCTCGGTGGAGGAGTTCGCCCGCATGCAGGTGGTGGGTTACCAGGCCATCAAGGCCGCCAACCCGGCCGCTCGCGTGGTCCTCGCCGGCACCACCTACTGGTGGGACCGGGAGAACGACCGCGCTCAGTACCTGGATCGCCTCCTGACCGCGCTCCAAGCCGATCCCAGTGCCGCCGAGAACGGCGCCTACTTCGATGCCGTGGCCGTACACCAGTACAGCAATCCCCTGAACAGCTTCACCGTCCCGGTCCTCTATCGCCGCCTCCTGCAGGCGCACGGGCTGGATAAGCCCCTCTGGATCGTGGAGTCCAACGTGGTGCCCTACGACGACCCGGTGCGGCCCCTGATGCGGGGTGGGCTGCGGGCCACCCTGGATGAGCAGGCCAGTTACGTCATCCAGAGCGTGGCCCTGGCCCGGGCCGCCGGGGTGCAGCGCTACTCCATCTACAAGATGCGCGACGAGGAGGCGGAGAACGAGCAGTACTTCGGCCTGGTCCGTAACGACGGCAGCGTCCGCCCCGCCTACATCGCCTACCAGGTGGCGGTCCGGGAGCTGTCCGGGGTGAGCCGGGCCCAGTACTTCTGGAGCGGCTCGGCCACGCCCCCGACCGAGAGCGAGATCGGCGGGCTGCTCTCCACCCAGGGAGGCTTCCCCCAATTCGTCTGGCCGGGGGCCCTCAATGGGGTGCGCATGGTCCGCGGCGCCGACCGGGTGACGGTATTGTGGAACGCCTCCGCCGCGCCCCTGGAGACGGCGGTGCCCTCGTCCGCCACCGCAGCCACCGCCATAGACAAGTACGGTCGCGGTCAGGCCCTCCTGAGAGGGGCGGATGGCGCCTTCCACCTCACCCTGGCCTCGGCCGGGGGGCACGCCGATGCCCGCGACCCCAGGCTGGTCCTGGTGGCGGGCGACCCGGTGATCCTGGTGGAGCCGGGGGCGGCCCGGTCGAGGGACCCCTATCCTCGGCCGGTGGACGCCTGCTGGATGGTGCCGGGGGCCCTGGTGCCGCCGCTGCCCTCCCCCGAGGAGGCCTGGGTGGCCCCCACCGGCTACACCGTCGCCGGGCCCTGGCTGGAATACCTGCGCGGCCACGGGGACGTGGACTACCTGGGCCTGCCCCGCTCGCCGGTGGTGGCCGACCCGGCCAAGCCCACCCAGTGCGTGCAGTACTTCCAGCGGCTGGTGCTGGAGTGGCACCCGGACAATACGCCCGAGTATCGCATCCAGCGGCGGCTACTGGCGGCGGAGCTGCTGCCGGGCGAGGCCGATCCTCCCAGCGAGCCGACGGGGGAGAACGGACCCGATTACTGGTACTTCCCCAAGGGCCCGACCGGTCTGGGCCACGCCGTGAGCAACCTCGCCCCGGATGGAACCAGGGTCGGCTTCAAGGCCTACTTCGATAGCCACGGCCGGGAGGATTCCTTCGGCTACCCCATGGAGGAGCCCACTCCGCGGATGGGCTCGGACGGGGTGCAGCGCTGGACCCAGCGCTTCCAGGCGGCGGTGTTCGAGTACCACCAGGAGTTCGATCAGGACGGGCTCAAGCCCGAGGCCGGCCTGCCCTGGCGCAACTGGATGGTGCAGCTGCGCCTGCTGGGGGATGAGTACCTGAGCCGGAATCGCCTACCCTTCATCGTCGGCGACCCCAGCGCCCACGTGGCCGTGCCCCCCGAGCCGACGCCGTAAGGGAGCATCCGGCCCCAGGTCCACCCCGTCCAGCGTCCGGGGCGTGGCCCCACTCCAGTACGGCGATCGCTTCTAGGGTGTCCATGGGACACCTGGGTGGCGGGATAGCGAAACTAGAGTTTCGCTATCCCGAAATAGCGGCAC
>JBBQIE010000137.1:0-6197 GCA_038324625.1 Anaerolineae bacterium
CATGGTGCTGTTCACCTCCACCCTGATCTGGCTGACGGAGACCACCAAGTACTGGGTGCTGATGCATGGGTTTCCCTTCCAAGTCCCGTTCATCGTACTCATGCTGATGACGGCGGTGGTGAACCTGGCCACCACCATACCCTCGGCCCCGGGATACGTGGGAACCTTCGACGCCCCGGGGATCAAGACCCTCACCGCCTTCGGGGTGGCCGAGTCGGTGGCCGCCGGGTACACTCTGGTGCTCCACGCCGCCCTGCTTCTGCCCATCACCCTGCTCGGCTTCTTCTACATGTGGCGCGAAAGCGTCTCCTGGTCCGACTTCGGCGCCGCTGCCGAGGCCCGGCCGTCGGAAGCCTAGAGGCGAGGGTGGCACGTGCGAGTAGGGATTGATCTCATCGAGATAGACCGCATTGCCCGAGCCCAGGCCCGCTGGGGCCACCGCTTCTTGGCTCGGGTGTTCACCCCTCGGGAACAAGCCGACGCCGCCGGTAGCGCCGCCTCCCTGGCCGGTCGCTTCGCCGCCAAGGAAGCGACGGTCAAGGCCCTGGGCGTGGGGATTGGGCCGGTTTCCTGGCCCGAGGTCGAGGTGGCCGTGGGGGAGCGGGGCCGTCCGGTGCTCCGATTGCGGGGCGCCGCTCAGGGGTTCGCCGCCGAACTGGGACTCACCCAGGCCGAGGTGAGCATCAGCGACACCAAAGACCACGCGGTGGCCGTGGTCATCCTGACCTGACTAACCCTCGTCGGAACGACCGCCGACCCCGTCAGCAGCTCACCAAACCACAGATTCACTCGGGAGCAGATCGTTGAAGAAGAAAGTCTTCTCGGGCATCCAACCCTCGGGCAACCTCCACATCGGCAACTACCTGGGCGCCATCCGCAACTGGGTGCAGATTCAACAGGAGTATGACAACGTCTTCTGCGTGGTGGACGCTCACGCCATCACCGTCCCCCAGGACCCGAAGGTCCTGCACGCCAAGACCCGCGAGGTCGCCGGCATCTACTTCGCCTGCGGGATTGACCCCGAGAAGTCCATCGTCTTCGTGCAGTCACACGTGCCTGCCCACTTCGAGCTCACCTGGCTCCTGAACTGCGTCACTCCCATCGGCTGGCTCAACCGCATGACCCAGTTCAAGGACAAGGCGGGAGAGGAGCGCGAATCGGTGAGCACCGGCCTCTACGACTATCCGGTGCTCATGGCCTCCGACATCCTGCTATACGACGCCGACCTGGTGCCCGTGGGGTCGGACCAGATCCAGCACATCGAGATCACCCGCGACATCGCTCAGCGCTTCAACTACCTCTTCGGCGACACCTTCAAGCTGCCGGAGGCGTTGGTGCGGGAGACCGGGGCCCGCATCATGGCCCTCGACGAGCCCACCAAGAAGATGAGCAAGAGCAGCCAGTCTCCCTGGGGCACGGTGGATCTGCTGGATGAGCCCGCCGCCATCAAGAAGCGGATCATGCGGGCGGTTACCGACCCCCTACGGGACATCGTCTTCGACCCGGAGCGGCACGGGCTCTACAATCTTCTCACCATCTATCAGCTTTTCAGCGGCCAGACCCAGGAGCAGATCGAGAGTCACTTCGAGGGCAAGGGATATGCCGAGCTGAAACGGGAGTTGGCGGACCTAGTAATCGAGGGGCTGCGCCCCATCCAGGAGCGCTATCGGGATATCATGTCCGATCCCGGGCATATCGAGGATCTCCTGCGCCGAGGCGCCGAGCGGGCCGCCCCCATCGCCGATGCCAAGCTACGGCAGGCCAAGGAAGGGATGGGCCTGGGGTAGGCGGTCCGGTAGACCGGTGCTACACGAAATGATCCAAAGGAGAGTGGCCCTTCTCAAACAGAGGGCCACTCTCCTTTGCCTAAGGATTCAGGGTCAGAACCGGTCCGGGCCGGCAATGAACATCTCGCGAAGGGGGAAAAGGGCCTCTGCCACCTCGCGGGCGCCTGCACTCATAACGAAATCGGGGCGCTCGGCGATCTCCGCGAAGCCACGGTACCCAAAGATCAGCGCCGTCAACAGGGACTGCGGCAGCTTGATGCGAGGCAGGGCTTGGCCGGCTTCCTCCATTATGCCCAGTCTCCCGTTCCGCCGGGCCACGCCCAGAGTCCCCATGTCGGTCTCGACCATCAGGCCGGGAGCTTCCGCAGGCCACAGGCGCTCGAGCTCCGGGAGGAGTGCCTCCAGGGTGCCCCGGAGATTGCAGATCCTGACCATGCCGCCCCGATCCCGAGGGTAGGAGATAGTCGAGGTATAGCCATATCGCCGGGCGAAGAGCATGAAAGGGTCCCCCGGCGGCAGATGCAGTTCTATGCCCGCCAGACCCCGGGCCCGCGCGGCGGAGGCCAATAGGCTGAGAATGGTTTCGTGTACCGCACTGCCCTCCCCCACCACCTCGGCCACGTTCACCTGGAGGGGCAGGTCGTCGTAGGAAACGTACCCCACCGGGGCACCGGAGCCGTTCAAAACCATTCGTATCTTGCCTCGGCGGCCATATCCGCAAGCCCGACGGGGAGGATCGTACCAGGCCGGGTCCCGCACCATGCCCCCTGAGGACCCGTCGAAGCGACGCCGATGCAGTCCCAGCATAGCCTCCAGGTCCTCGGGGACGAAACAGCGGGACCGGAGCCGCTCTCGTGCGCCTTGAGTGTCTGCCAGACTGATGGTGGCGCGGTATTCTGGGATACACGAAATATAGCCGAACTTCTCGTAGAACCCGGGGATACCGAAGAGCAGCGACAGGTCATACCGCGGGCTCATCCATTCCACCGCCGCCTGCACCACCTTCCGAGCCAGTCCCTGATTGCGTGAGCGCTCATGAGTGCCCACATCCCCTATACCGCCGACCCGCAAGCAAGCCGCACCCAGCCACATCTGCCGATCGAAGATCCTCAAGTCGCTGATCGGCTTGCCGGCCTCGAAATATCCCACTCTAGTGGCCGACTCCTCCTGCACCACGCCCATTCCGTCGCTGATTTCAGACAATCTCTGCTCGGACCTCCATTCTCTTCGGTGCCGTTCCTACCGCCCGGTATTGACGACGTATCGCTCGCCGTCAGTCACGAACTCCACGGTGCCAAGCTGGTCGGTGCGGAAGCGCTCCACCTCGTGCTCGTCCAATCGCTCCAGAACCGCTGCCGAGGGGTGCCCGTATCGGTTCTCGCCCACCGAGATCACCGCCAGCGACGGGTGTACCCCCTCCAGAAACCCCTCACCGGTGGCATGGGCCGACCCGTGATGGCTGACTTTCAGCAACCAGGTGGGGCTCAGGCCTCGGCTGCCGACCAGGTAGTTCTCCACCGCTGTCTCCGCGTCCGCCATGAGCAGCACCCGGGCCTCGCCGTAGACCAACTCCAGTACGGTGCTGCAATCGTTGTCGCCCTCGCTCCAGGTTGGGCAACCGGAGGCGAGCGGATGGAGCACCCGCACCGACAGCCCGTCTCCCACCAGCACCGACTCCCTGGCGGCAGGCACCCGCACCTGGTCCGCTGCCGCCTCCAGTCCCCGCCACTCCTCGGCCCAGGCTTCCGGCACCGGGGCTGCCGACGCGATCAGCAACCCCACCCGATAGCCTTCGCTCAGGCCGAGCAGCCCTCCCATGTGATCCAGGTCCGGGTGAGTGAGGACCACCACGTCCAACCGGCGCTGCCACACCGGCAGGGCCCTGCCCAGGTAGGCGAGCAGGACATCCGGATCCCTCCCGCCGTCAATCAGTATCCGTCTACCGCCCGGGCTGGTCACCAACAGGGCATCGCCCTGTCCCACGTCGAGGAAGGCCAAGTGCAGCCGGCCATCCGGCAGTTGCAGGGCCACCACCCATACCGCCACCACCCCCACCGCCAGCACCCCGAGAGGGGACAAGGCAACTCGCAACCGGCTGGCGCCGGCTGCGACCAAGGTCCGAAGCGAACCACCCGGAGGCCGATTGACCAGCGCCAGGAGAACTAGCGCATAGGCGAGTGTGGCGGCAGAGCCCCAATGCCCCACGGCGATGACGGCCCCGGGCAGCTGGGCCACCACGTGAGCCACTCCCAGGGTGGCTCGGGCCAGAAGCCAGGCAGGTAAGGCGACGATCACCGCCACCGGCTGAGGCAGGGCCCCGGAGGCGGCGGCGATGCCGGCCCCCAGCATCTGGGGAGCCTGCAAGGGCAGCACCACCCCGTTCGCCAGTAGACCCAAACCGGGAACCTCTCCGAAGTGTACGGCCAGCACCGGTAGGGCGGCAGCCTGGGCGGCAATGGTGGTGCCGAGAGCCTCAGCCATCGGGGATAGCCTCGCTAGCCCCGCCGGCAGGCTAAGGCGCCGCCCACTCATCCACAGCATCCCGGCCGTGGTCGCCACCGAGAGCTGGTAGCTGGGCTCCAGCAGCAGCGCCGGACGGTGTAGAGCCATGGCCGTGGCGGCAACCCCCAGACCGGTCCAGGCATGGGCCGGACGGCCGACCAGCCTGGCCCCCAGAGCCAGCAGGACCATGATGCCCGCCCGGAGCACCGGCGGATCGCCGCCGGTCAGGGCCACGTAGAACAGGCAGAGCCCGGCGGCCCCTAGACAGGCCATCGCCCAGCCGCCGGCTCGCCGCAGCAATGGGGTGACGAAAGAGACGATTAGCACCAGGTTGAACCCGGATACCACCAGGACGTGAAGCAAGCCCGCCCGTCGCAGGTCCTCCCGCACCGAATCCGGAAGGTGGTCCGTGGCCCCGAGGAGGATGCCGCTCAGGAAGCCGGCCTCCGGCTCCGGCACCGTGCGAGCCACGCCGGCCAGAACCGCCCGCCGAAAGGAGAACAAGGCTCGCTGGGGAGTCCAGCCTCCCCGCGTGACCTCGTCGAGCCCGTCCACGAAAGCGATGGCGGAGATCCCCTGCCGACCGAGGTAGCCCCGATAGTCGAAGCCCCCCGCCTCCGGGGCCGTCTCCAGCTCCAGGGAGGCGACGATCAGGTCACCATACTGAAGACGATGCGATGCCCGGGTAGTGATACGGATGCCATCCCGAGCGTTCATCGGTCTCCCATCCACCTCCCGCGGAAGACAGACGAATCGGGCCCATAGGCCCGACACCTCCGGATCGGAGACCACCGCACATCGCACCTGGTGCCTACCGGTCTCGTTGAAGGGATTCACCGGCGTAAGCCCTGCCCTGGCCTCGGCCCCCCGGGCCAGGCCCACCCACAGAGCCGCCCCCATCATCAGCCCCTGGGCTAGGCCGGGCAACCTGAGTCGCCGCGCCGGAAACGAGGCCAGACAGAGCCCCGCCGCTATCACTGCCGGATACGGCCCGGCCATGCCCATGCGCTGTCCCAGGGCCATCCCCGCGAGGGCGAATAGACAGAGCCAGAGAAGGGTCACTCCGTCGGCTGAGCGGGCTCCGCCTTGATCTCAGTCGGCCGGAGCACCGTGTGCCGAACCACGATGAAGGCCGCCGCCAGCAGGGCCGCCACTAGGCTGATGAGTTGAGCGGTGGGAATGCCTCCCAGCTTCCAGGCGTCCACCCTCAGGGACTCCGTGAGCACTCGGCCGAGTGGATACCAGACGAAGTAAAGGGCGGTCATGTCACCCCGCAAGAGGCGGGGCTGGAAGCGCCGAGCCACCCAGGTGAGCAGAACGAAGCCGGCCAGGGTCCAGATTGACTCGTAGAGGAACACCGGATGGAAGTGATCGTACTGCTGATACCCCGGAAGCCGATGCTCGGGCGAGATGTAGATGCCCCACGGAAGGTCCGTCGGGGGGCCGTAGGCTTCCTGGTTGACGAAGTTGCCCCAGCGGGCGATAGCTTGGGCGATCAGCACGTTGGGGAAGATGATGTCCATCCAGAGCACCAGATCGAGATGGTGCCTCCAGGCGTAGGTGGCCAGACCCACGAACCCGCCAATCAGGCCGCCATAGATGGCCAACCCCCCTTGCCACAGCCTGAAGATGTCCAGGGGGTTCTCCCGGTAATACGCCCAGCCCACCTGGCCCGGGGCACTGGAGAAGACGTGGTATAGCCGGGCCCCGAAGATCCCCAGAAACTGCACCCAGATCAGCATGTCCCACTCGTGCTCCGGGTCCTGTCCCCGCCGAGCCGCCTGCCGGCTGGCGGCGTAGGCCGCCACTACCGCCCCGCCCACCAGGAGCACCCCGTACCAGTGGATCGCCAGCGGACCTATACGGATCAAGATCGGGTCTATCATCGTCCCTCCGAATCAATGCCGA
>JBBQIE010000138.1:0-6132 GCA_038324625.1 Anaerolineae bacterium
CGAAACCCATGCGGGCCTCGTACTTCCCGGAGTACCCGTCGAGAAAGAAGTGAGCCCAAACCGTCTCCGGGCGCACCAGGCATAGAGAGCGACCGTGCCGCTCCAGCACCTCGCCGGGGTCCGGGTCCAGGTTGGCGGCCAGGAACTGGGCCCATTCACTGCCGGCGAGCCGGCCCACCACCCGGGGCCGGCGGCGCACGCAGTCCATGAGCCAGTCTTCCACGTGAGGTGCCCGCGGCCGAGGCCTAAGCAGGTTCAGCTCCATCCACTCACCGCAGGCGGCCAGATGCCCATCGGCATCGGCCATGTCGCCGGGCAGCAGCGTATCGAAGTCCTTCACCGGCCGCACCCAGCGAAGGCCGTTGGCACCCGCGGGGTCCGGGGTCAGCCCGGCGGTGCAGATGCCGCTCTTCATCTTGGTCATGGCCAGAATCAGGACCGGGCTCACCGGCATGACACCCCCTCCGCTATAGGTGAACGACGGCCAGATCCGGAATGCCTTCGGCCCAGTAGTCCGCCACCAGGGAGCGGTGGCATTCCTGGGCCGAGGCTTCCGTACAGAGAAGACAGGGAGCCAGGTAGCGGGCCAGCACCTCCCTACCGACTGCCAGAGCCCCCCGCTCCTCCAGTTGCGGTCGGAACCGGAGCACATACTCCTCCCAGGTGCCGCCGGCCCGACGCTCATCGAGGATCTCGGCGGTGGGAGCCAGTTCCAGCCGGTGCTCGTAGGCGATGCCGAACCCCCGGGTGAGCAGGAAAGCGAGGTCGTCGCGCTTGGTGTAGCCCGCCAGTTGAGAGGTATTGCGAAGGCGAACGTCAATGACGGCGGTGACGCCGGACTCCCGCAGCCGGCCGATGAACTTGGCCAGCGACTTGCCCTGGTAGCCGATAGTATACACCGTGGGCATGGACGGCCCCCTTCTCCGACAGGTTGCGATCAGCCGAACAATGAGAGCTGGCGGGGGATCAGCTGCCCGGGGGTGGTAGTGCCGTCGGGCCGGATATGCACCACCGAGACCCCCCGGCCCAGTAGGGTCTGGGTGATGAGGTGATGGCGATGGCAGTGCTCGTGGTCGCCCTCGCCGCACATCACCGTCAGCCTCCGTGTCCGGGAGAGATCCACCAGGGCTCTGATACCGGCCAGGTAGGCCTCCGACTGAGCCATTCGCTCATAGTCAGGCTTCTCCTCGGCCCCTTCGCCTGTCGCCGAGCCGCCGGGGCGTCCTCCCAGGCTATCTCCCATGAAGCGATAGGCGATCCCGGCGCTCTCCAGGTCCCGCGCCAGCGATGCCCGGTTGTGCTGGGGAGCCCAGCGGCTATAGGGCTGGCTGCGCACATCCACCACCAGGGCGATCTGATGCAGGCACAGGAGAGCTAGGAACTCCTCGGTGGTATGGTCGCTATGGCCGACGGTGTAGATCGCCTCCGGTTCCATGCCCGCCCTTCCCCCTAAGTGGAGCCGCAGCCTAACAAGACCCCGGCGCTCGGTCAACCAGCGGCAGCCACTCATGGATGCATCGGCCGGGCGTATCTCAACTTAGGGGCCGGGTGCTGCTTCCTTCCCGTCACGCCCAGTTTCCCTGTCACCCCGAACAAAGTGAGGGGTCTTTGCCCCACGAAAAAGATGCCTCACTCCGCTGGAAAGCGCTGCGTTCGGCATGACAGAGTGTGACCCGCCATCGGGGATGAGAATCGGCCCCCAACTTGAGACACACCCCATCGGTCGGCAGCTTACCAAAGGACCGGCGAGGGTGCTATACTTTCTGCCATTGGGGCAGGCGGATGGGAGGTGCGGCGATGGCGGTGGGCTTTCCGGCGCCCTCGGGATCCCTCCTTCGCGGACAAGTGAGGTCGGGTTGATGGGTGATGATTGCGTCTTCTGTGGGGTGGCAGCCGGCATACAGCCGGCCGCCATCGTGTACCGGGACGAGACGACCATAGCCTTCCTGGACCACCAACCGGTCACCCGTGGTCACACCCTGGTCATACCGAGGGAGCATCTGGAGAACATCTATCCCTTCGGCGATACCCAGGCGGCGGACCTGATGGTCACCGGAGCGAGAATGGCCCGGGCCCTGAAATCGGCTTTCGGCGCCGCCGGGGTCAACTTCTGGATGGCGAACGAGCGGGCCGCCGGGCAAGAGGTGATGCACGCTCACCTCCACGTCATCCCGCGCTACCCGAACGACGGTTTCGGCATTCGCTCTTTGGGCCGCTCGCCCGCCGGTCGGGACCAGCTAGAGGAGGCGGCGGCAGTGATACGGGCCGCCCTGGAGTCGAATCCCGATGAGTGAGAGCCCCCTCTGGCGCCGGTCGTGGCAGGCCATCCTGGCCCATGCCCTGTTCCGTCTGGAGAGCGCCATCACCATCGGAGTGGCCATCATCGCTATCGGCCTGTTTCCCCAGCCCTTTCCCTTCTGGCGCTGGTGGTACTGGCTGCCCCTGTTCCTCGTTGCCGAGGCCTTGATCGTCTGGACCAGCGTCACCGACCAGCGCACCGCCGAACAGGTAGTGCAGGAGTCGCTGCGACAGCGCTTCGATCCCCGGCGGCTGCGGGTTCCCCACCTGCAGGCCGAGGTGGAGCGGGCCCTTCAGTACCGCCAGGCCATCGAGAGCCGCATCGCCAACCGCCGCTCGGGTGTCCTGCGGGACCGCCTGGAGGATATCGCCGCCCGAGTGGACCAGTGGCTGGTCCAGATCTGCGGCCTAGCCGAGCGCCTCGACCGCCTGGGCAACGACATCCTCATTGACAAGGACTCCAAGGGCGCACCCGAGGACATCCGCCGCTACCGGGCCCGCATCGAGCGCACCACCGACCTCGCCCTGCGCCGACAGCTGGAGAGCACCCTGGCCGGCAAAGAGACGCAGTTGGCCAACCTCCAGGAGTTGGCGCGGACCATGGAGCGAGGCCATCTCCAGTTGGAGAACACCATCAACGACCTGGGAACCATCTACTCCCAGGTCCTGCTGCTGGAGGCGCGGGACGTGGACAGCGGCCGGATGCAGCGCCTTACCCAGGACATTGACGAACAGGTGGCCGCCCTGTCCGACGTGGTCACCGCTCTGGACGAGCTCTACAAGAAGTCGGCGGAGGCATAATGGGTCGTCGTCTCGCATCTCTCCTTCTGGCCATGGTGCTGTTGGTCGCCGGCTGCGGCTCCCCCCGCACCCCCACCGGGGAGATCAAGGTATACGTGGCCGTGCCCCTATCGGGCTTCCAAGCCAATGGCGGCCAGACCGTTCTCGGCGGGGCCCGTCTGCGCGCCGAGCAGATCAACATCCAGGGGGGTCTCCTGGGCCGGCGGATCGTCGTGGAGGGGATCGATGACGAGGCCGACACCGATGTGGCCATTGAGGTAGCTCAGGAGTTGGCGGACAGCATCGCCGGTGGCGAGGAGGTTCTGGGGATCATCGGCCACTACAACTCCGGGCAGACCCTGGCGGCTATGCAGATCTACCAGGACGTGGCCGTGAACGTCATCACTCCCACCGCCAGCAACGTGGCCCTGACCAGCCTCGGCTACCGCAACTTCTTCCGGGTCAACGGCACCGACGCCACCCAGGGACGGGTAGACGCCGAGTTCCTGGTCAACCAACTGGGGGCCAAGCGAATCGCCATCGCCCATCTCAATGATGACTACGGCAACGGCCTCCGGGATATGCTCGCCGAGAACCTGCAGAAGCTCGGCGCCGAGGTGGTGGCCGATATCGTGGTGGAAGAGGCGGCGGAGCGGCACGATGCCGCCGTGGCCCGTATCAAGGAGGTCAACCCCGACGCCGTCTTCCTGGCCGCCTACGAGACGGAAGGCTACGTGCTCCTGCCTCAACTCCGCCAAGAGGGTGTGGACCTCCCCTTCATGGCCGGGGATGCCTGCTTCCTCTCCGCCCTCATAGACGAGTCCGGTCCCGCCTCCGAGGGCGCCTACGTCAGTGGCTTCACCCCCAGCCCCTCAACCGTGGTGGACGAAAAGTGGGTGCGGCAGTATCAGGCAGTGGAATCGCGCAACCCGGACACCTACAGCATCGTGGGCTACATGGCTATGGACGTCCTCATCCGCGCCGCCCAACAGGCGCGCACCTTCGACGCCGGCGCCATCTCCGATGCCATTCGCCGGCTGGACTACCAGGGGCTGGCCGGGCCCATCGCCTACGACGACAACGGGGACCTGCGCGAGCAGAAGGTCTACGTCTTCCAAGTTCAGGGCGGCCAGTTCGTGCAGGTAGCGCCCTAGAGCCATAATGGCTTTTTTGCCGCGCTTGTCGGTGTGCTATAATGGCCGCCAGTCAAGCGACTCCTTCGGCGTCAGACGCGTGAGGCGCAAACCGCCGAGAAGCCGGTGCGATTCATTTGTGGAGGGGAACCATGCCGAACCTTGGCCCACTGGAGCTCGTCATCATCCTGGTGATCGTGGTGATCATCTTTGGCGTCGGCAAGCTGCCTCAGATCGGCGGCGCCATAGGTCAGAGCATCCGCGAGTTCCGCACGTCTAGCCGGACCCCGGACGACGAGAAAGAGGAAGACGACGACCAGTACAAGCCCACCGCCAAGCGGCGGGAAGCCAAGGCCACTCGGTCCAAGGCGCAGCAGGACATCGAGGAAGAGGACGAAGAAGAGGAAAGCCAGGAAGCCTGAGCCTTCACCTTCGGAGAACCGGCCACTCAACCGATCAAGTATGAGCCATCTGAGGCTGCGCTACGTCGGGCGCAGCCTCTCTGCTTGGGCCCCGTCTTCCACCGAGCAGACGTAGATCTCCGGCTCGATCCCTAGGCGGTTCCGATACTCAGCGGCCAGGCTCTCGGCGAAGGCCCGAGCTCTTGCGGCCCGCACCAAGTTGACGGTACAACCCCCGAAGCCCGCCCCCGTCATTCGGGCCCCATACAACCCTTCGATCCCCAGCGCCGCCTCCACCATCACGTCCAGCTCTGGGCAGCTGACCTGGTAGTCGTCCCTCAAACTGGCGTGAGAGGCAAGCATCAGCTCCCCGAACCGGGCGGCATCGCCGGATTGGAGGGCCTCCACCCCGGCCAGAACCCGGGCATTCTCCGTAACCACGTGGCGACAGCGTTTCCGCACGCCGGGCGGGAGTTCATCGCCAAACCCTTCCAGATCCTCCAGACTGACGTCTCGCAGAGCCTGGACGTCCGGGAGATGGCGACGGAGAAGCCGTACCCCCTCCTCGCACTCGCTCCGCCGGCGGTTGTACTCCGAGTCCACCAGCCCTCGCCGCTTCATGGTGTTGGCCACCACCACGCTACAGCCCTCGGGGATGGGCACCAACCGGTGCTCCAGAGAGCGACAGTCCACTAAGAGCGCCTGCCCTTTCCGCCCCAGCACGGAGATGAACTGGTCCATGATGCCGCATTGCATACCCACGAAGCGGTTCTCCGCCTCCTGAGCCGCCAGGGCCAGGGCGACGTCCCCCAACTCGAAGCCGGAGAGGACCTGGAGAGCCTTGGCCGTGGCCACCTCGATGGCGGCCGAGGAACTGAGCCCGGCCCCGATGGGCACATCGCCGCTGATCACCGCCCGCATCCCCACCAGCGGCAGCCCCTTCTCCCGAAGCACCCAGGCCATGCCGCGGGGATAGTCACTCCAGGGGTGTTCGGGGTCGTGGGTGATGTCGGATAGCGGGAAGCGCGAGCGCTCCTCGAAGTCCAGGGCTAACAGCTCCACCTGCTCGTCCGACCGGGAGGCGGCAGCGATGTAGACGGCCCGGTCAATGGCCACGGGCAGCACGAAACCGTCATTGTAGTCGGTGTGCTCACCGATCAGGTTCACCCGCCCGGGAGCGCGAGCCAGGACCTCGGCGGCTCGGCCGTATTCGCGCGAGAACGCCTCCAGCGCCCGTTCCCGCGCCGAACCCGTGATCCGCGCCTCTTCCGGCAGATATCCGGCCAAGATCAGCCCTCCCCCCGCACAAGTTGGAGTCCAAGGCCGAAGCCGTCGGCTTCCGCACCCAGCGGAGTATAGGTCAAGCAAGGCCGCGGGCAAGACCACGGAACCACTCACGGTCCCAGCGACCGTGCCCACGGGCAACCTCCGCCTTTGCTCATGGCGGGAGAAATGTCGCAATAGAGCCTGCCGCAATGCTCCTTACCTTGGCGTCTTTGCGTCTTTGCGTGAAATCCCTC
>JBBQIE010000139.1:0-6106 GCA_038324625.1 Anaerolineae bacterium
GGTGAGGAGGTCACGAGCGTAGTAGAAGGTATACCGTAGGGCGAAGCTACCGTAGATCTCTAGATCTTGGGCGTAGACGTCGAAGGGAGATATCTCGATCTTGGCGTCGTTCGGACACACCCCGAAGAACATGATCTTGCCCGTACGCTTCACGTACTGGAAAGCCCTCTGGACCACCGCCGGCACCCCGGTTACGTCCAATACCAGGTCGAACCCCAGAGGGGCCAATTCCGCCAGGGCAGCGTCCTGGCCCTCACCGGCCAGAGCCGTATGCAGGGCTCCCAGCCGCTCCGCCAGATCGAGCCTTCGCCGCTCCAGGTCCACCACGGTGACCGAGCTGGTTCCCCCGCGGGCCAACAGCTGGGTGTGGAGTAGGCCCATGGGCCCGGCTCCGAACACCAGCGCCTGGTCACCGGACAGCGGCTTCAGCCGTCGCAGACCGTAGACGACGCAGGATATGGGCTCGATGAAGGCGGCCTCGTCGAAGCTGAGGTCGTCGTCAATCCGGTAGAGGTTGGCCTGAGGCACGGAAACGTACTCGGCCAAGCCGCCGGGAAGAGTCACGCCGATGCCCTTCCAGTGCAGGCAGTGATTGCCGCGATCGGTCTTGCAGAAGTAGCACTCGTGGCAGAAGACCCCCGGGTCCACCGCCACCCGAGCCCCGATCTCCCAGCCGGTTACCCCGGCGCCCACCTCGGCAACCGTGCCGGAGAACTCGTGACCGGGTATAATCGGGTACGAGGAGAGGAACTCTCCCTTGTAGATATGGACGTCTGTACCGCAGAGGCCGCAGGCTTCCACCTTGACCGTGACCTGGCCCGGGCCCGGTTTGGGATAGGGCACCTCCTGTACCGACATCTTGCCGACGGACTCAATCACCAAGGCTCTCAAGGGGAAACCCTCCAGTATCGCGATTGCGGGCCCGCTCAAGATAGCACAGGCGAAACTGAGGGGTCAACCGGACTCGACCCACCCGCCGAGGCATTACTCGACCGACCTGATAAGGATTCGAGGAACCCGGTTGCTAAGGCTAAAGGTGGGCTCTACAATTGCCGATACCTCTTGTATGCAACTCAGGCTTGGGGGCAGATGAGCGTTACCTATTTGTGGCAAGCACTGAAGCGGCGAGCCTGGCTCCTGGCCCTCACCGTGCTGGTAGGAGCAGCCATCGCCTTGTGGTACACTCTGGCACAACCTCCGCGCTATTCCGCGGAAGCCACGGTCTCCATACTCAGCACCAATCCGGCGGCTGAGCCCCAGGTGGCGGTGGAGCTGGCCAACGCCCTCGCCCCCACCCTGGTGGCTTACATGCAGACTCAGTCTTTCGCTGCCGAGACCATACTCCGCACCGAACTGAGCATGACCCCCTTCGACCTCCTCGACAGCGTCACGGTCTGGCACGTGCCCGGAACCCACTTGCTCCGGGTTCGAGCCGGTTCGCAATACCCCCAGCAAGCGGAGCGCATCGCCAACGGCGTGGCGGAGACCCTCATCGCCATCACCAACGACCAGGCCCAGCAGTTCAGCGGCATCCAGGCCGGCCCGCCCCCGGAGCAGCGAGACCTTCTGGCCGCGGACCGCGACGACCTGGCCTACTACAAGGACTTGGCCGAGGAGCTCAAGGTCCGCCTGGCCGAGTACCGCTCCCAGCCGCCTTCACCCTCTCGGGATGAGGGACTGGCCTCACTAGCCGATCAGCTCTTGTCGGTCCAGGGAACCATCAACTCGCTCCGGCAGTCCATCGCCGGCCTCGATACCGCCGGGGCCGCTCGCTCACCCTACATCGTCTCCCTCCTCGATGAGGCGGCTGTACCCCTGGCGCCTCTGCCTCGGCCCTTCGTCCGAAACCTCCTGGCCGGTCTGGCCATCTCCATCGTGGTTGGGCTCATCCTCTCCTTGGTGCCTGAGTCCCTGGACTACACCATCGCCACTCCGGAGGAGCTGGAGGACGCCCTGGGCATCACCGCCCTCGGCGCCATCGCCAAGATCGGGGGGCAGGACACCGAGGACGACCCCATCGAGAGGCTGGTGACCCGCAACTACCCGCGCTCGCCCGTCGCCGAGGCCTTCCGCACCCTGAGGACCAACATCCGCTTCGCTCGCCCCGATAGGCCCCGAGGCAGCCTCCTGGTCACCAGCTCCGAGCCCAATGAGGGCAAGAGCCTGGTCGCCGCCAACCTGGCCGTGGCCTTCGCCCAAGAGGGTCGCCGCGCCATAGTCATTGATGCCGATCTCCGGCGACCGAGCCTGCACCGCTTCTTCGGCCTCGCCAACCGGGTGGGCTTCACCAGCCTCATCATGGACGAGAGCCTCAGTCTCGAGGACGCCCTAAACGATACCGACATCCCCGGCCTTCAGGTCATCACCAGCGGCCCCCTACCCCCCAATCCGCTGGACATGCTGGCCTCCCGCCGGGCGGAGCAGTTGCTCACCGATGTCAAGCAGCTGTGCGACACCTTGATTCTCGATAGCCCACCGGTGCTCTCGGTGACCGATGCCCTCCTCCTGGCCGTACACGTGGACTCCGCCCTGCTGGTTTGCGGGGCGCGTAGCACCCGTCGAGACCTGGTCATCCGAGCCTACCACACCTTGCGCCGCAGCTCAGTGGACATCATCGGCAGTGTGCTCAACAAGGTCCGACAGTCCGATCTCGGCTACTATTACTCGCACTACTACTACGGCTACTACTACGGCACACCGGGCGAGGTGCCCGAGGAGATACCGGTGGTGGGTCGCATGGAAGAGCCCGGCCGAAAGGCGGCGGAGACGTCATGACCGAGATGAACGCTCAGGACTACATCCACTGTCCCTATCTGGGCAAGGCCGATGACCGCGAGTCTTTCTACCATCAGGCCACCCGACGCCACCGATGCTACCGCTGGGAGCAGCCGCTTCAGATCCGACGACAGGATCAGGAGCAGTACTGCCTCTCGCCCCTGCACGTATCCTGTCCCCGCCTGACGGATCCGGCGGCCCTGCCCGTGCCCGAGAGCCGCAAGCGACGTCGGCGGCGACCTTCTCTGCGCATTCTCGGGATTCCGGCCCGACGGTTCCTCGCCTATGCCGCTCCCATGCTCCTGCTCTTCGTGGCGGCGGTGGTTGCGTCCGCGCTGCTGGTCCGCAACATGTTCGCTCCGCCCCTGCCAACGGCCCTGGCGCTGGCGCAGGAGGCCACCTTGGCAGCCGCTCTCACCGCCACCCCCACCCGCTTCCCCACCTGGACCCCTACCGTGGGGCCCACGGAGGCCCCGATAGCGGTGGCCTTGCCTCTAACCGCGACCCCCATGCTGGACCCATCACCAACGCGGCCCTTGACCATGGCCACTCTGCCGCCGACTCTGCCTCCGGTGGTGTCCCGGCCTACCTTCATCGCCCCTACCACCCTAGTTGACTCGCCCCTGATGACTTCACCGCTGGCCACCCCGGCACCGCGGATGGTGGAGGTTACTGCCAACCCGCCCGCCCCCACGGCCACCGGCATCCCGAGTACGTCAGCCGCCGGCGTCGGCGGCCCAGCCCCCACCTACACGCCTTACCCCACCTATACCCCCTATCCCACCCAGCGGCCCGATAGCCCCTACGACTTCGTGATGGCCGGTGAGCCGGTCAAGACGCTGGTGCCCAGCGGGGTAGACGTCTGTGCCAAGGTCTTCGGACGGGTGTTCGACTCTCACGGAAACAACATCACCCGCGAGGTAGCGGTGGCCGTGGACTGGTGGCCGGACAACCGACTGGTGGTGGGAGAAGAGGGTTGGCCCTCGATCAACTCGGATGGAACCTATGAGTTCTGCCTATCGCGCGGCCAGTTCAACCTCTCGGTGGTGGCCCCTAAGCGCACCTCCGAGCAAGTCTGGATAGACACGGACGAGCTCGACTTCACCGGCCAGATGGTGCTTGAGATCAACTTCGAACTGGTCCGGTAGCCTGATGGCCCCACGCGATTCGCGCTACTGCCCCTATCTTGGCCTGCCCGAGGATCACAACTCCTTCTTCGTCTATGCTACCCCCATTCACCGCTGCCACCGCTCCGGCGACCCGTTGCCCATCCATCCCGATGACCAGGAAGCCTACTGTCTTTCGGCCAACCATGTTACCTGCCCGCGCTTCAAGGACCCGGCCGTGCGCATGGCCCCGCCCGGCAGCACCGACAACGCCGCCAACCTCTACGAGCGCTACGGTTGGGAGGCCACCGTCGGGCCAGAAACGGCCGGCAGACCCTGGGCGCGACTGGCCGCTTTGGGTCTGGCGGCGGTAACCCTGATCGCCGCCGTGGTGATCGTCGTCTCCAACCAGGCCCGCATACGCCAGGCTCTGGGTGCTTGGCAACCGCCCGTCGGCCCTGCCATCGGCGGACAGGCCACTCCCAATGGCTTGCCGTTAGTGAACCCGGCAGCCGGAACCGCTACCATCACCCCTACTCCGTTTGCCACTTGGACTCCAACTTCCACTGTCACCCCCACACCCACGGAGACCCCGCTTCCGCCGACGGTGACCTCTACCCCCACGGTGACGCCCACCGCCACCGAGACGCCGACGGTGACCCCGACGGCCACCGCCACCGGCATTCCCAGCCCTACCGCCACTCCCAAGCCGCAGTACGTCCCTCGCGGGCCCGTCCGCTACGAGCCCAGTTGCGACCGGACCGCCGTCCAGGGTTTCATCTACGATGCCTACGGCAATCTGGTCCCCGGGCAGACGGTGAGGCTCTGGAATGACTACGGCTACTCGACGATCGTGACCGCCGAGGCGGCCGGACAGGGCCACGGCGAGGGTTACTACGAGTTCTACCTGTTCCCCGGCCCCTATGAGAAGGCGGAGAGCTTCTTCCTCGCCATCGTGGACCCGGCCTCGGAGCAACCCATATCCCCGAAGCTCACGGTGGAGTTCACCCCGGATCGCTGTAACCCCGGTGAGGGCGGCCGGCAGGTAGCCATCGTGGATTGGGTGTACAATCCCTAGGAACCACCCAATCCCACTGTCCACCAGGAGGACTACCATGAGACTCTGTCGCATCAAACACCACGACGCGCCCTCATCACCCGCCTTCTATTATGACGATTACGTGGTGCCGGTGCCGGTCCTGAGCGCGCTCAACTTCAGCGCCGCCTACGGGGGTATGCCCCTCTTCCCCGAACCGTCCGGAGACCTCCTCTCCTCCCTGCCCCCAAACTGGCCGAGCTTCAAGGTCCTGCAACACCTGGAGCTGCTGGCGGACTTCAGCGAGGACTCCGATCTGATGGTGCCTCTGGACGATCTTTGGCTCGACACGCCCATCCCCATGCCGAAAAAGGTGATCTGCCTGGCGGGCAACTACGCCGAGCACATCTCCGAGGGTGGCGGCAAACCGGTCGGCAAGGACCAGACCTTCCCCTTCTTCTTCATGAAACCGCCCACCACCACTATCCGTCCAGGCGGCACGGCAGTGGCGCTCCCGGCCACCTCTCCCGATCACATTGACTGGGAAGTCGAACTCACAGTGGTGATCGGTGAATACGTCAAGGACATCAGCCCCGAAGAGGCCGACGATGCCATAGCCGGTTTCACCGTGGGCCTGGACATGAGCAACCGTCGCCTCCGCCTCAATCCCGATCGCATCCAACAGGATCGCACCGCCTTCCACGAATGGCTATGCGGCAAATGGCACGACGGCTTCGCGCCCATAGGTCCGTGCATCGTGCCCAACGACGGCGAACTGGACCCCTCCGAGTTGGAGATCACCCTTTCCGTCAACGATGAGGTCATGCAGGCCAGCAACACCGGCAACATGGTCTTCGACGTCTACGAACTGGTCTCCTATGCCTCCAAGATCATGACCCTAGAACCCGGCGATATCATCATGACCGGCACCCCCTCCGGAGTCGGCGCCGCCCGCGACCTCTACCTGAAGTCCCAGGATCACATCCAGGCCACTATCGAGGGCATCGGCACCCTCGAGGTCTGGATCGCCTAACCGCGAAACGCTCCTCTATCCTCGGGCATCCGAAAGGGCGTCGGCAGGATCCTACCGACGCCCTCAACTTACCGAGAAGACCTCTCGCCCCCTCCACTAATGCTATTCCGTGTCTTTGCGCCTTGGCGTCTTAGCGTGAGCCTTCCTTCCCCCTGA
>JBBQIE010000140.1:0-6089 GCA_038324625.1 Anaerolineae bacterium
TCCACCTGTCAGCATCATTCGTGGGCGACTACGCCCTGGCGGCCCCTCTCCTCACGGTGGTGGTCTCCCCCCCGTCCGCCTCTCTGCGCCGGGGCGAGACGGCCCAGTTCCACGCCTCCATCCTGGACCCGGACAGCAATCCGGTGACCGGGCTAACCCCGACCTGGTCCGTCAGTTCTGCCGTTGGGACCATCAGCGCCGCGGGCCTATTCCGAGCCACCGGCTCCGCCGGCCTCTATCCCGGTGCCGTGGTCGCCGCCGTCGGCGACCTGGAGGGTGCAGCCGACATCGAGATCGTGCCCTGGAGAGCCATTCTCCCCCTTCTTCTCCAGAGATGGGATCGCCAGGTGCGGCCGGACGACCCCTACTTCGTCCTCCAGTGGAACATGATCCGAATACGGGCCCCCAAGGCCTGGGTGGAATCCACCGGCGGGCCGGTCACCATCGCCGTGGTGGACAGTGGAGTGGATCTGGATCACCCGGATCTGATCGCCAACCTCGTCCCCGGCTGGGACTTCGTGAACGGCGATGCCGTTCCCGACGACGATTTCGGGCACGGCACCCACGTTGCCGGTATCCTCGGCGCCGTGGGCAACAATCACGCCGGGGTGGCCGGAGTAGCCTGGCACCTGAGCATCATGCCTATCAAGGCCCTGGATGCCCAAGGGGTAGGCTCGGTGAGCAGCGCCGCCGCTGCCGTGTATCACGCTGTCAACAACGGCGCCCGAGTGATCAACCTGAGTCTGGGGGCGGTCTACCATCCCTCCTTACAGCCCCTGGAGGAAGCGGTCGCCTATGCCATCTCCAAGGGAGTGCTGGTGGTAGCCGCTTCCGGCAACCTCAATCCTGCCGCCGGCATCAGCCTCGGCACCGCGGTCTATCCCGCCGCCTATCCCGGGGTGATCGGCGTGGGCTCCACCGACACCGCCAATGGCATATCCAGCTTCTCCAACCGGGGGCCCTTCGTGGACGTCACCGCCCCCGGCTCGTCCATCTGGAGCACCTACCGGGGTGGGACCTATTACGGCATGAATGGCACTTCCATGGCCACCCCGCACGTATCCGGGCTCATCGGCCTCATTTGGGGCCGGAATCCCTCGCTGTCTGCCGCTAGCGTCACCAATATCATCCTGAGAACCGCCCTCGATCTTGGCCCCCTCGGGTATGACACCGGCTACGGCTACGGGCTCATTGACGCCGGGGCGGCCCTGGAGTCCCTGGTGACCGGACAGACGTCGGCCGAAGGGCTGTCGTCCCTGGCCGCTGAAAGCCCTTCGCTTCCCCCCTTG
Organism: Anaerolineae bacterium; assembly: GCA_038324625.1. Classification (GTDB taxonomy): domain Bacteria; phylum Chloroflexota; class Anaerolineae; order DRVO01; family DRVO01; genus JBBQIE01. The sequence continues at coordinate 1,290 of JBBQIE010000140.1, forward strand.
CCCACCGATCAGGGCCCTCCCCCACCCGGATCGTACCGGCCGGGAGTACTACTGGTGAAGGCCGATCCCGCGGAGTTGGCCAAGGCGCTGGCCGCCCTGCCAACCGGCCTGGGTGCCCTATCGGTAGGTGCCGAGACCGGGATACCCGGCCTCGTGGCGGTGACCGTGCCCGAGGGCCAAGAAGCGGCCGTGCAGCAGGCACTCACGGCCCTGCCCGGCGTCACCGACGTCTACTTCGACTATCTGCTGTATGCCATGTAGCTTGGTGGCTGCCGGCATAGGCATCCTTCGGTAGGGTGTGGTGGAATCGCTCGTTCGCGTACCGGTTCAGCTTTCTCATGAGACCGCCGACGATGCTTCTGGCCTTTGCGCCTTGGCGTCTTTGCGTGCGGTCCCCCCGCCCCTGACCTTAGCCCATCGCGCTGGGTCTTGCGCACTCCGAGGTTATCTTCTATAATCACGATTAGCACATATGTTCTAGGAGGTGCTGGCGTGACAAGGGAAGAATTGATAGCATACTGCCGTCGGGCCCCGGACGTGGGGACAGTCAAACACGAGGAGTTCGCCGACTACATCACCCTCATCGAGAGGCGGCGCCGAGTGAACGGCCGCTGGGTGGCCGAGGAGGCCCCCTACATGTCCGTGGATGGTCGCTTGGCCATGGCCAACGCCGACCACCGACGACAAGAGAAGAAGCTGGACTTCGAGAGCCCCGTGGTGCTCTCGGACACTAACGAGCAGTTGACCCTCATGGTGGTGGTCACCAGCGAGGTCTACGGGCGCCGGCATGGGATCGCCACCTCCCGGAAAACCGACGGATCCCCTATCGAGATGCAGCATCCCTGGGAGATCGCCGAGACTTCGGCCATGGGCCGGGCCCTGGCTGCCATGGGCTACGGGCTACTTCCCGGCAGTGGGCTAGCCTCGGCGGAAGACATGGAACGGGCCAACCAGCGGCCGCCGGCCGCCGAGGCCAACCGATTGAGCGATAGGCAGCGCAGCTATCTGGTGGATGCCATGGCTCGAGCCCGGGGGCTCACTCCCGACGCCGCCGAGAAGACCCTGGACGAGCTATGCCGGGAGCGCTACGGCCATGCCCTGGACCAGTGCCGCCCCGAGGAAGGGCGAGAGATCTCCAACATGCTTCGTGAGGAGATCGGCTCAAGCACCGAGGGCCGGCAGGAAGCGGCCTAGCCGGCTGATCCCCCTCTCTCTGGGCAGCGAGGAGCCGCTTGCAGTCTCAGTCGCAACTTCATCCCACCGCCACCGCGAGGCTCAAGTCCCTGACTAGGGGCGGCGCGCTCCTCGCCTGCCTTCTGGCACTGGCGCTACGGCTGCCGCACCTGGGAGCCGGCAGCCTCTGGTATGACGAGACCGTCAGCGCCTATCTCGCCTCGCTGCCCCTGCCGGAGGCGGTGGCCCATACGGCTCTGGACATCCATCCCCCCGGTTACTACCTTGTCCTCAACCTGTGGGCGCGAGTGGCCGGCAGCGGCGAATACTCCCTAGCCTTCCTGTCGGTGCTGTTCGGTGTGTTGTTGGTGGCCCTGACCTATGCCGTCGCCAGAAGACTGGGCAATAACCGCGGCGGCCTGATGGCCGCCTGGCTGACGGCCGGTTCCGCCTTTGCCATATGGTACTCCCAGGAAGTGCGGATGTACTCCCTGGGAGGCTGCCTCGCCTGCCTCTTGGTTCTGGCCACGCTCTGGGTTCTCCAGCGGCCCAGTCCTTGGCGGGCAGCAGGGTGGGGAGCGGTTGCCGCTGTCGGCCTGTACGCTCTTTACTACCTCCTGTTTCTGTTACCGGTGGTCAGCGGGTACTGGCTGGTGCAGTGTCTGCGCCGGCCCCGTGATCGGCGCTCCCTTGGCTCTTGGTTTCTGGGGCACGCGGTCCTGCTCACGCTGTATCTACCTTGGCTGCCCCTGGCTATCCGGCAGGCGCTGGACCCCCCGGTGCCGCCATGGCGATCGGCGCTGTCGCTCGTTTCCATGCTGCGAGACGGGGCCTTGTCCCTCGCCTTCGGGGAGGCCGCCACTCCTGCTCTGTGGCCCGTGGGCCTGCTTCTGCTGCTGGTGGCCCTCTCCGCCCCACTTCTGGCCTCGAAGCGGGGATCAGATAGAAAAGTATTGGCGGTGGCGGGGTTCGCCGTCCCTTGGGCCGCCATCATCGTTGCCTCCCTTTTTGTCCCCCTCTTTCACCCTCGTTACCTAGCGCCCTTTGTCCCCTTTTACCTCGTCTGCCTGGCCTGGGCTCTCGCTGACCTCTCCTCCCGCCGAGGATGGTCCGGGCCGGCCGCCGCCCTGGCCATCATCTTCACCCTCGGCAACCTGGGATTCCAGTGGCGCACTTGGACGGCCCCTGAGTTCCAAGCCGACGACCTCCGGGCTGGGGTGACGCGGCTGGCGGAGGAGTGGGTTCCCGGCGACGCCGTTCTCGTCAACGCCGGCTACACCTACACCGCTCTCCTCTACTACTGGCCCGGGCCCCATCCGCGGGTCCGAATCACCGACTACAAAGCCTCCTCACCCGGCACCGACCTTACCTTGGTCATGACCGGGTCCCTTTCCGGAAGTCCCTCCCTAGGCTGGGGCCACCCTCGCTCCGACTTCTACGCCGCCTCCCTGCCGGAGACCATCGCCGGCCTGGAACGGCTGACGAAGGCTAACCGGCGGCTCTGGGTCTTTCGGCTCTACGACACGGTGGTGGACCCAGAGGGGCGAGTGCGAGCCTGGCTGGACGACAACCTGATCCAGACCTACGACTACCTCCTGCCGGGGCCCAGCTACGCCCGACTGCAGGCTTACGTCCCTCGCCTGGTTTCCCTCCCCTGCGCAAACCCCGTCCGATGGGACAATGATGTCGCCACCTGCTCCGCGATGGGAGAGCCATACGGGGCCGGCCAAGTACCCGTATACCTCTATTCTCAGTATCAAGTCGGCGATGCCCCGGTCCACTACACCCTGCGGCTGCTTGGCCCTGATGGAGAGGTCGAAGACCAGCAAGACGGTCTCTTGGGGGCGTCTCTGCCGGGAGCCGAAGCGGTGAGCCCACCGGTAATCACCCAACCCCTTTCCCTGGCCTCACAACCGGAGAGGCCCACCGCCACCTACACGGTGGTGATGGGCCTCTATCGCCACCAGGATGGTACCCTCACCAACCTGGCTCCCAGTGCCCCGGCCACGCTTTGGGGGCCCGATCCGAGTCTGGTGGTCCTGGGAACGGTGACGCTGGGTCGCTAGGGGTCGGCTAGCCTGCCTCGCGAGAGTCAGGCATACCGGCGCAGCAACTCGGCGCTCTTGGCCACCCCCTCGAACTGGTCGCCGGGACCCTCGAACTCGATGGACAGCGGGCCCTGATAGCCGGAGGCCGTCATGATCTGCATGGCCCGGTCGAAATCATACCGAGTCTCGTTGCCCTCTTCGTCAAACTCGAAGGTCTTGGCGTGTACCATCTCGGCGTAAGGAAACATCATCTCTAGGGCCCGGTAGCGAATCTCCTCCGGGAAGTTGCCGAAGTCGGGGCAAAGTCGGAAGCGATCGCTTCCCACCCGTTCCACCAGTCGGATGATATTGTTCGGGTCCGCGGATAGGCCGCCGTGGTTCTCCAAGAGGATCTTGATCCCCAGCACCCGCGCCGCTTCCGCCAACTCCTTGTACGAGGCCACGGTTATGTCGAGATTCTCCTGTCCCTCCGGCTGTTGCCCACTGTTGACCCGGGCGCATGGCGACCCGATGTAGGCCGCCGCTTCCATCCAGCGCCGGATGTTGGCCAGGTCGCGCTCTCTCGCCCCCTCCTCCAGCTGGGAGATGTTGCCCACGTCAATGGGCACGTTCACCACTCGGGAACCGGACTCCGCTAAGCGCCCGCGCAGCTCATCGAGGTAGGCCTTCTCGCTACTGGGGAAATGCATCTGACACAGCTCCACCGCCGCCAGCCCGTAGCGCTCGCGGGCGAAGGCGGGGAACTCCAACAACGAGACGTCCTCGGGAAACTCGTGCGCGGCCACGAAGCGGTGTTCTCCATTGTCGTCCAACTCCGTCCGTCGGAGTGGGCCCATATGCTCGTGGAGACTCCAGGTTGAGACGGCTATCTGATGCGCCATGTGTCCTCCTCGTTCGCGATGATCACGGATGCTCAGCTCCGATTGTCCAGCCCAGGCCGCCGGCAGTCAAGGCTCCCGCGCGCCGGGGGTTGGCCCACCCATCACGGCATGTTAGAATCATCGGTGACCAGAAAGCAGACCAGAAGAAAGGCCGCCCATGCCACGTGAGTATGTTGCCGTTGACCTAGAAACCACCGGGTTGGACGCGGACAAGGACGCCATCATCGAGGTGGGCGCCGTCCGCTTCTCCGAATCCGGGGTGGTGGACCGTTACTCATCCCTGATCAATCCTGAGCGCTCGGTGCCGGCCAAGATATTGCACTTGACCGGCCTCGACCCGGCGGCTCTGCGGGGGGCCCCTGCCGCCCGCGAGATCATCCCACGCCTCGCGCAATTCGTGGGTCGAGACCCGATCATCGGCCACAGCGTCGGTTTCGACGCCGCCTTCCTGGCTCGACAGGGTGCCCTCACCCGCAACCGCAAGATAGATACCTTCGAGCTTTCTACCATCCTGTTGCCCCACATGGCCCGCCACAGCCTCCAGCATCTGGTCGGCGCCCTCGACCTCGCCTCGGACTCCGCTCATCGGGCCCTGGACGACGCCGAGGCGGCCATGAGGCTCTTCCTTGCCCTTCGGGAAGCCGCTCTGGCCCTTCCCATTCGCCTGGTGGAGGAGGTCGCCGCCCTGGGGCACCGTA
>JBBQIE010000141.1:0-6065 GCA_038324625.1 Anaerolineae bacterium
TGGCGGCTACCGAGGCTGCCAGGGCGGAGCATCTGAGGAATCCGCGTCGGGTAAGAACGGTGGTGCCCATGAGCTTTCCTCCTTCGGAATGAAGCGGGTATTAGTGGAGCAATACCCGCACGTATTGTAGACAGGCATTTACGGGACGTCAATGTCAGCTTGGACCGCTCTTGAGGCCCTTATGAAGGTTGACGAAATAACCAGGTCATCGCCGCCCGCCCCGAATGGCGGCCAATCACAGATTGATGTCCGGCGTCAGGGAAGGGAGTTGGCGTTGCCGCCCCCGCGGCGGCTACCTATACTGACGGGATGCCTGCCAGATTGGGATTGGGGGAGGCCCCGGCGAAGGCCATTCTGCTGGGGGAGCACGCGGTAGTGTATGGCTACCCGGCGGTGGCCGTACCCCTGCCGGAGATGCGGGCCCGGACTCAGGCTCGGTTCGACAATCGCTCCGGTGATGTGGTGGTGGAGGCCGGAGGGCGGGGGCTGAGGGTATCCGTGGCCGCGAACCCCAACCACCCTCTGGCGGTGGCCTCCCGGCTGGCCCTGGAGGAGGTTGGCGCCGCTGTCGCCAGCGTGCGGGTGCGGCTCGACTCCAGCATTCCGGTGGCCGCCGGCCTGGGCAGCGGAGCGGCGGTGTCGGCGGCAGTGATTCGGGCGATCACCGCTTTGTTTGGGCGGGAGCTGCCGGATGCGGTCCTGTCGGACCTGGTCTACCAGGTGGAGAAGCTGCACCACGGGAATCCCTCCGGTATTGACAACACCGTGGTGGCCCACGGGCGTCCGGTGCTCTTTCGCCGTGGTGAGCCGCCGGAGTTTCCGCGTTTGGGGGCCGCCCTCACCCTGTTGGTGGCCGACAGCGGCCAGGGCAGCCTGACCCGAGAGGCAGTTTCGGGAGTGCGCCGGGCGCGGGATGCGGAGCCCGAGCCGGTGGACGGGCGGTTGGCGCGGATCGGTCTACTGGTGGAGGAAGCCGTCCCCGCTCTGGTCGCCGGGAATGGTACACGCCTGGGCGAGCTGATGACTGAGAATCAGAGACTGCTCCGGGAGCTAGGGGTAAGCAGCCCGGAGCTGGACGCTCTGGTGGGGGCGGCGGGAGAGGCCGGGGCCCTGGGAGCCAAGCTGACCGGTGCCGGGCGAGGCGGGCATGCCATTGCCCTGGTGACTGAGGCCACCGCTCCGGCGGTGAGCGAAGCCCTGTCGGCGGCGGGCGCCAGGCGAGTCACCGTCTGCCGAGTGCCGGCGCACCGGCCGTGAGGATTGGGGAATGATCGAGTGGGGCTCGGCTGACCGCCGGGCGCGGGAGAGGGGATGCACATCGCCGTAGGGGTAACCGGGGCCTCGGGGGCGCCTCTGGCGCTGCGGCTTCTGCAGGTTCTGTTCGAGCAGGGCCACGAGGTGTCGCTGATTGTCTCCCCCGAGGGCGAGCACGTGATGGCCCTGGAGATGGGGGAGGTGGTCCTGCCGGCGGCCCATCGTTACCGGCACTTGGACTTCGAGGCCCCCTTGGCCAGCTCCTCGCGGGCCCCGGAGGCCATGATCGTCTGCCCGTGCAGCATGCGCACTCTGGCAGCGGTGGCCCAGGGCCTCGGCGACAACCTGATCACCCGCTGCGCCGAGAACGTCATGCGCCTCAATCGCCCATTGGTGGTGGTGCCCCGGGAGACGCCTCTGTCCCTTCAGGCCCTGGACAACATGCGGGCCCTCCGGGCGGCCGGGGCCCTCATCGTCCCCCCGGTGATGGCTTACTACTTCCGACCGGAGACGGTGCAGGACCTGACCGACTTCGCGGTGGGTAAGATTCTCGACTGCCTGCAACTGCCTCATAGCCTCTATCGGCGGTGGGGCGAGGAGGCCCCGAAATGACCCCCCGAGAGTTCATCGAGCGAGACAGTGACCTTATTCGAGTCACCAAGCCGGTGTCCAGCGATCTGGAGGCAGCGGGGGTGATCGCCGCCGCCGGCGATGCCCCGGTGCTGTTCGAGGATGTGGGTGGGTGGCGGGTGCTGAGTGGGTTCACCGCCGGTCGAGAACGCATCGCCCGCGGCCTGGGCGTCTCCGGGGTGGAGTTGTTGCGACTGCTGGCTCGGGCCCTGAAAACCCCCTCGGCCCCGCCGGTGGTGGACCGGCCTCCCTGCCAGGAAGTGGTGATGGATCCCCCGGACCTCACCCGCCTGCCCATCCTGAAGCACTTGGAGAGCGACGGCGGGCCATACGTCACCGCCGGGGTGGCGGTGATCCGAGACCGGCGTTACGGCCGTAACCTGTCGTTCCACCGGCTCATGGTCATCGGCGAGCGGGAGTTCGCGGCCCGGATCGTCGAGGGACGGGGGACGCATACCGCCTGGAGCGACACCACCGAGGACTTGCCCATCGCCATCGCCATCGGCTGCCCCCTGTCGGTCCTCTTAGCGGCGGCCATGAGCCCGCCTAAGGGGGTGGACGAGTTTGCCATTGCCAACGCCATCGCCCCCACGACCCTGGCCCGCTGCCTCACCGTGCCTCTGGAGGTGCCGGCGGAGGCGGAGTTCGTCATTGAGGGGCGCCTGACCCACCGCATGGCCGATGAAGGGCCCTTCATTGACCTCACCGAGACCTGGGACGGGGTGCGCCGGCAACCGGTTCTGGAGGTGGACCTGATCACCCACCGCCGCGACCCCATCTATCACGCCGTTCTTCCCGGACTGATCGAGCACAAGACCATCATGGGCCTGCCGCGGGAGCCGGGCATCCTCAATGCCGTGGGCGAGGTGTGCGACGTGCGGGACGTGAGCCTCACCCTGGGGGGCATGTCCTGGCTCCACGCCCTGGTGCGCATCCACAAACGGGGGCCGGACGACGGCCCTCGGGCCATTCGGGCGGCCATGCAAGGGCACCCGTCGGTGAAGACGGTGGTGGTGGTGGATGACGACGTTGACCTGGGCGACGCGCGCCGGGTGGAGTGGGCCATCGCCACGCGAGTGCAGGCCGGGCGAGACGTGTACATCTACCAGGCTCTGCCCTCCAGCTCCCTGGATCCCTCGGCCACCCAGGTCCCCGGTCAGAAGGCGGTGTCGGACAAGATGGGCATAGATGCCACCATACCTTGGCCCGATTCGGGAGACGAAGAGGGAATCGCGCGGGAGACCGATCGCTTTCGGCGGTTGTCGTATCCGCTGGTGGATCTGCGGGAGTATGTGGAATGAGGTGGGGAAGCCCTCACCCAGGCCATTTGGCCAGCCAAATGGCCGAGGCCCCTCTCCCATTGCGATGGGAGAGGGGAGATCTGGCTCCCCTCTCCCGTATCGGGAAGAGCGTTTGGGGATTGGATCGGTACCTCCGGCCTCTCCTCGACGCTGAGAAGATAGGTCTGGCTCCCCCTTCCTTCGTAGGGAAGGGGGTTGGGGGGTTAGGTAAACCCCGCCAGGCGGCGCTACATGCCTGAGCTTCGCCTGACGGAAGAAGAGCGGGCCACCCTCGCCGGTGACGATGGGCCCGGGGCGCGGCGGGCCATGGAGATGGTGGTGGCCCTGGCCCGCATCTACGGGGCTAGTGGCTTGATACCGATATCCAGTGCCCAGGTAGCGGGAGTCAGCTACGCCAACATCGGGGAGGCGGGGCTGGAGTTCCTGGAGAGGTGGGCGGACGAGGGGGCGCGGGCGCGGGTGCCGGCCCTGCTCAACCCGGCGGGGATGGACCTCCAGGCCTGGGAGGAGCTGGGCACCCCGGCGGAGTTCGCCGCCAAGCAGCAGGCGGTCCTGCGGGCCTACGCTCGGCTGGGCGTCCGCCCCACCTGCACCTGCGCTCCCTACCTGTTGGAGCTGGAGGTGGACTTCGGGGAGCACCTGGCTTGGAGCGAGTCCTCGGCCGTCTCCTTCGTCAACTCGGTCGTGGGGGCTCGCACCAATCGGGAGGGCGGGCCGGCGGCCTTGGCCGCCGCCATTGTCGGTCGCACGGGCAACTACGGCTTGCACCTTGACGGGAATCGTGTCGCCACGGAGGCGTTCCGGGCGCCGGTGCGATTGACGAGCGCCGCCGAGTGGGGAGCGCTGGGGGCGGAGGTGGGGCGGCTGAGCCGAGGGGTGCCCTGGATTGAGCTGGAGGGTGAGGGGGCTGATTCGGCTCTCGGCATGGGGGAGGCGGATCGGCGAGACGGGCTGCGGTCGTTCGGTGCCGCTGCCGCCGCTACCGGAAGCGTGGCCCTGTACCACTTCCAAGGGCTCACCGCTGAGGCGCGGGCGGGTCAGGTAGTGCGGCCGGAGGTGGCCCCGCTGGTGATCGAGAGCCTGGTCGAGGGCTACGCTCGGCTGGACGGGGAGGTGGAGCGGCTGGATTTGGTGGCTACGGGCTGTCCCCATGCCTCGTTGGAGCAAGTGGCGGAGGTGGCTCGGTATCTGGAGGGCCGGCGAGTGAAGGTGCCTCTCTGGATCATGGTGGGCCGGGATGTGGCCGAGGCGGCGAAGGGTAGCGGCCTGGCGGCCCGGATCGAGGAATGCGGCGCCCGTCTGGTGTCGGACACCTGCGTGGTGGTGGCGCCCCTGCGAGACATGGGGATCGCTTCCCTGGCCACCGACTCGGCCAAGGCGGCGGCCTACCTCCCCGGGCACCAGCGGGTCCAGGTCCGGTTCGGCGATAGGGAGCGGTGTCTGGACGCGGCCCTGCGAGGAAAGTGGGAGTGAGGCGGCAGCTCCGGGGCCGGGTCATCAGGGAAGGGAGGGCGTCCGGCTCGGCCCTGGTGTCGCTTGAGCCCATCGGCTTCCTGGGGGGCGTGGATGCGGCCACCGGAGTGGTGGTGGAGAAGGGCCACTCGCTGGAGGGGGAGTGCCTGGCCGGCCGGGTTCTGGTGTTCCCCCGGGGCAAGGGCAGCACCGTGGGCTCCTACGTCATCTACAGCCTGGCCCGGAACGGGGTGGCCCCGGTCGGGATGATTCTCGCCGAGTGCGAGCCCATCGTAGCCATTGGAGCCATCATGGCCGACATCCCGATGGTGGATCAAGTGGACATAAGTGGCATCCAGTCGGGGGACAACGTCAGCATCGAGGGGGATGTGGTCACCGTTGGCTAGGCCGGTGTTCGTGAAGCTGGGCGGCTCCCTCATCACCGACAAGACGGCGCCGCTGACGGCCCGGCCGGAGGTGATCGCCCGCTGCGCCGCCGAGATCGCCGAGGCGATCGGCGCCGGGGCTTCCCTCCTGCTGGGGCACGGGTCGGGCTCCTATGGGCACTCAGCGGCGCAGCAGTACGGCACCCGCCGAGGGGTGCATGATGCCGAGGGCTGGTACGGCTACGCTCGGGTGGGACAGGTGGCCCGCTCTCTGAACCAGTTGGTGGTGCAGGCTCTGCTCGATGCCGGGCTGCCGGCGGTGGCGGTGCCGCCCTCGGCCACCGCCAGAGCGCGGGCGGGCGAGCTGGTCTGGCTGGATCACGGGGTGGTGGAGGGGCTGCTGGAGGTCGGGGCTCTGCCGGTGGTCCACGGGGACGTGGCCCTGGACGAGGAGTGGGGCGGGACCATCGTCTCCACCGAACAGGTCTTCGCGCAGTTGGCCCGGCGGTTGAGGCCGGCGAGGATTGTCTTGGCGGGGGAGGTGGATGGAGTCCACGGCGCCGACCCGGCTCTGGACCCGACCGCCCCGCTCTATGCTGAGATCAACTCCGGGAACTTCCACGAGGTGGCGCGACACCTGGGTCAGGCCCGGGGGGCGGACGTGACCGGGGGAATGGTGGACAAGGTGCGACGGATGTACGACATGGCGGTGCGGACGCCCGGCCTGAGCATTCAGATCATCAATGGGAACCGCCCCGACCGGCTCCGGCGGGCCATCCTGGGCCTGGCTGAGGCCGAGGGCACCACCATCCGGGTGTGACTCAGGACTCGGCCGTCACCGCCTGGAGGATGCGGTCCTTTCGGCTCTCCATGAACCGGGCCAACGGCCTCAGGGTGAGCAGGTACAGGCCGAGGCTGTAGGCTCCCGCCAGCGGCAGGGCGAGCACCAGACCCGGACGCCACAGAAGGTAGGGCACCGCGAAGAGGATCACCACCGGCGGGGTGGCGACGATCCAGGCCAGGAAGCCCCATATGCTGCCTT
>JBBQIE010000142.1:0-6043 GCA_038324625.1 Anaerolineae bacterium
CCCGGGTTCGGCGGTTTGATGTTCGACGGGTTGAGGTAGCGGGATTACCCGGTGCTCCTGGCATGCACCATGGTCTCGGCCTTCATCATCATGGGCTCGAACCTCGTGGTGGATATCGTGTATGGCCTGCTGGACCCTCGCATCACCTACAAGTAGGGATCGGTTTCGGGTTCCAGCCAATGGGCCGGCTTGGATGGCCGGCCGTCATGCCCAGAGCCAATGAACGTCATCCGTAGGGGCGAATCTTGTGTTCGCCTTCGGTGGCCGGGCGAACACAAGGTTCGCCCCTACGAGTCGGCACAAGGTACGTCATGAGCAGCATGGAGGAGCGGTGGCGGAAGCTCAGGAACCGCGGCGAGTAGTGGATATCGGCACCACTCTGCCCGACTTCGAGTTCGAGGTCATCGAGGAGCGGAACCTCTGGCTGGACGCCTGGGAGAGGCTGCGCCGCAATGAGCTGGCGGTGCTGGGGCTGATCATCGCGGTGCTCCTGATTCTCATTGCCATCTTCGGCCCCTACCTGGCGCCCTTTGGCTATAACCAGACCGACCTGGACCGCATCGAGCAGCCGCCCACGGCCCTACACTGGCTGGGGACGGACCAACTGGGGCGGGATCTGCTGACCCGCATCCTCTACGGAGCCCGGACCGCCGTGCTGGTGGCCACCCTGACCAGCGTTATCAGCACCTCCTTGGGAGTGCTCCTGGGGGCGCTGGCCGCCTACCTGAGCGGATGGGTGGACACGCTCATATCGCGGATCATTGATATCCTCATGTCTTTCCCTCATCTCCTGCTGGCCATCTTCGTCAACGCCACCGTGAAGACGCCCGTACAGTCGGCGCTGGAGGACCTGGGTCAGAGCACCGGCCTGAAGTTCTTGAGCAACTCCGTCATCATAGACTACGTCATCGTGTTCGGAGCCCTGTCCCTGGTCGGTTGGCCGGGTATGGCGCGCCTCATTCGGGGCCAGATCCTGTCCCTGCGCAGCCGCGACTACGTCATGGCGGCGCGGGCCCTCGGCATCGGAACCCGCGGCATCCTATTGCGCCACCTGATCCCCAATGCCCTCGGGCCCATCGTGGTCAGTCTGACCGTGGGCTTTGGGGGCGCCATGCTGGCCGAGTCCTCCCTGAGCTACCTGGGCATCGGCATCCAGCCCCCGGGAGCCAGTTGGGGCCGGATGATCTCCGAGAGCCTGGGACGCTGGCGCTATGCTCCCCACCTGGTCCTGGCCCCCGGTCTCACCCTGGCCGTGGTGATATTCGCCTTCAACTTCCTGGGGGACGGCCTCAACGACGCCCTGAACCCCCGCCTGCGCTAGCCCAGGAGCAAGGAATCGCATGGCCGACGATCGCCTGTTGGATGTACAGGACCTCGAGACCCATCTCTTCACCCGTGAGGGGCTGCTGAAGCCGGTGGACGGGGTGAGCTTCTTTATCCGCCCCAGTGAGACCATGGGCCTGGTGGGGGAGAGCGGCAGCGGCAAGACCATGACCGCCCTCTCGCTCATGCGCCTGGTGCCCAGCCCCCCGGCCCGGATCGTCGGGGGCAAGGTGGTCCTGGATGGGGAGGACCTACTGGCCCTGAGCGCACGCGAGATGCTCCAGCGGCGCAGCACCAAGGTGAGCATGATCTTCCAGGACCCCATGACCTCGCTGGACCCCACCATGAAGGTGGGCCGGCAGGTGGCGGAGCCCATGGAAACGCACCTGGGTTTGCAGCGGGAGGAGGCCACCCGGCGGGCGGTGGAGCTCCTGGATCGGGTGGGGGTGCCCGCCCCCCGCAAGCGCATTGACGACTACCCCCACCAGTTCAGCGGGGGGATGCGCCAGCGGGTGATGATCGCTATCGCCCTCTCCTGCAGCCCTAATCTGCTCATCGCCGATGAGCCCACCACCGCCCTGGATGTGACGGTGCAGGCCCAGTTCCTGGACCTGGTGCAGGAACTCCAGAAGGAGCTGGGCATGGCTATCCTCTGGATCACCCACGACCTGGGGGTGGTGGCCGAGCTTTGCGACAAGGTGGCGGTGATGTATGCCGGGCGCATCGTGGAGTTCGGCCCTCTGAGCCAGGTGCTGAGCCAACCCCGGCACCGCTATACTACTGCCCTGCTGCGCTCCATTCCCACCATGCAGAAACGCTCCGGCAAGCGGCTGGAGGCCATCCACGGCCTGCCGCCCGACCTGTCGCGGGTGCCGGCCGGGTGTCCCTTCCGGCCCCGGTGCGCCTTCGCCGGGCCCATCTGCGAGGAGGAGCGTCCGGCTTTGGAGAGGATGGGGAACGAGCACTACGCCGCCTGTCATTTCCCGAACAAGGAAGGCTAGGTTGGCGTGACTTACCTAACCCCCCAGGCGCCAGGCAGTAGCCTGGCTATTCCCCCTTCCCTGCGAAGGAAGGGGGAGCCCGATCTCCCCTCCCCGCGTCGGAGAGGGGTTGGGGGTGAGGTTCTGCCCAGATGCATTGTGAGCAATACCAGGAGCGCAGATGGCTGACGCGGCCGGCAACGGCAGAGAGATGGTACTCGAAACCCAGGACCTGAAGATGCACTTCGAGGTCGGGAGCGGCGGATTCCTGGGCTTCGGGAAGCACCAGAAGGTGCTGGCGGTGGATGGGGTGGATCTCCAGATTCGGCAGGGGGAGACCCTGGGCCTGGTGGGCGAGAGTGGCTGCGGCAAGTCCACCCTGGGGCGGGCCCTGCTGCTTCTCTACCGGCCCACCGCGGGGGAGATCATCTTCCAGGGGAAGCGGCTGCTGCATCTCGACGCCGATGAGTTGCGAGCTCTCCGGCGTCACATGCAGATCATCTTCCAGGACCCCTTCTCCTCCCTGAACCCCCGGATGACCATCGGCAACGCCATCGGTGAGCCCGTCCGGGAGCACGGCATGGCCTCCGGCGCCGGGGTGCGGGAGCGGGTGGAGGAGCTGCTGCGGCTGGTGGGCCTCAACCCCTCCTTCATCAACCGCTATCCTCACGAGTTCAGCGGCGGGCAGCAGCAGCGCATCGGGGTGGCCCGGGCCCTGTCCCTGGATCCGGCCTTCCTGGTCTGCGATGAGCCGGTCTCGGCCCTGGACATCTCCATCCAGGCTCAGATCATCAACTTGTTGGAGGACCTCCAGGAGCGGCTGCACCTGACCTACCTCTTCATCTCCCACGATCTGCGGGTGGTGCGCCACATCAGTGATCGGGTGGCGGTGATGTACCTGGGTCAGATCGTGGAGCTGGCGGACACCGACGAGCTGTACGAGAACCCCATCCATCCCTACACCAAGGCGCTGCTCTCAGCGGTGCCGGTGGTGGCCGTGGGTGGGGGCTCCCGGAAGACCCGCATCATCCTGGAGGGGGAGGTCCCCAGCCCCATCAATCCCCCCTCGGGGTGCCGCTTCCGCACCCGCTGCTCCATGGCCAGTGGGAAGTGCGCCGAGAGGGAGCCTGAACTCAGGGAAGTGGCCGCGAACCACTTCGTCTCCTGTATGTCGGCGTGATGGGGGAGAGCCCTCACCCAGTCCATTTGGCTTACCAAATGGACGAACCCCTCTCCCATCGCGATGGGAGAGGGGAGTTCCGGCTCCCCCTTCCTTCGCAGGGAAGGGGGAATAGCCAGGCTACTGCCTGGCGCCTGGGGGGTTAGGTTGGCCCTGCAAACACATGGCATTGCGTCCCTATCAATAGGAGGTACGACATGGCGGTAGAGATTCCTCAAGCGGAGTTCGGTCAGAGGATCGCTCGGGTGCAGCAGGAACTGGCGCGCCGGGACCTGGATGCCCTGATCGTGTTCGGGAACGACTGCGAGCCTCACAACATCCGCTACCTGGCCGATTACTGGCCCGCCTTCGAGTCCGCCGGGGTGGTGATCCCGGTGGAAGGCGAGGCCATGCTCCTGATCGGGCCCGAGAGCCTCACCTACGCCCAATCGCGGAGCCGGCTGCCCAAGATTCGTCAGCTTTTGGCCTACCGAGAGTCGTCGGAGCCGGAGTACCCGGGAGTCAAGCTGCCATCCTTCGCCGACGTCCTGGACGAGGCCTCCGGCGGCAAGGGGGTGAAGCGGCTGGGAATGGCCGCCACCGCTATCACCTCGGTGCCCGTCTATCAGGGCCTGCAGGAGGCCATGGGCGGCGGTGAGATCGTCAAGGCGGACGACGTCCTCATCAACCTGCGTATGGTGAAGAGCGCGAGCGAGATCGCCGCCATCCGGGAGGCCTTCCGGGTGTCCGCCATCGCCATTGAGGCGGTGCTCAACGAGATGAAGCCGGGCATGACCGAGCTTCAGGTGGTGGGGATCGCCCAGCGAGAGATCTACGCCAATGGGGGCGAATCCGAGGGGCACCCGCTCTATGTGATGTCCGGCAAGCACAGCTCCCACGCCATCGGGCGGCCTGGTCACCGGGTGCTGAAGCCCGGGGAAGTGATTCAGTTGAACATCGGGGCCCGGGTGGCGGGCTACACCTCCAGCATCGGCCGGGGAGTCAGCTTCGGCCCGGTGCCGGCCGAGGTGCGCAAGCTGCTCGAGGTGGGGCTGGACGCGGAGAAGAAGACCATCGAGCTGATCCGCCCCGGGGTCTCCGCCGGCTGGATATCCCAACAGGTGGCGGATTACGTCCGCGAGCGGGGAATGGGCGACGCTCTGCTCTACGGCCCTTGTCACGGCATCGGTCTGATGGAGTGCGAGCATCCCTGGATGGAGACCAGTTCCACCTACAAACTGGTGGAGAACATGACCTTCCAGGTGGATTCCTTCCTGCACACGGACGAGTACGGGGCCCGCTTCGAGGATGGGGTCCTGGTGACTAAGGACGGGGTGGAGGAGTTCCCCACCTACCGGCGGGAGATCATTACGCTGTAGGGAGAGTGGGTTCGCGAGGGGCGTTTGGATCGCGAAGGACGCGAAAAGGGGCGAAAACGCGAAAGGTTGGCGGCAAGAGGATTAGTTCGGCTCTAAGGGAGGGCGCGGGGGCCTTCCCCCGCCCCCAACACGTGATCCGCGGTAGGGGCCGGCCTCCGCGCCGGCCCTCGAACTGGGAGGTCAGGATATGAAGGCGAGAGGCGTGGTCTTCACCGCTCGGGAGCAGGTCGAGGTGTGGGACGTCGAGATCCCCGACCCCGGCCCCAAGGACGTTCTCATCCGGGTGCTCTATTCCGGTGTCAGCATCGGCACCGAGGGCTGGATCCTCAGGGACGGCTACAAGGGGGTCACCTACCCCCTGGTGACCGGCTACCAGCACTGCGGGGTGGCCGAGAAGGTGGGCGCCGAGGTCGAGGGCTTCAAGGAGGGCGACCTCGTCTATTGCGGGCACAGCCGCCTGGCCGGGGAGGTGCGCTCCATGTGGGCCGGGCACGTGAGCTACTCGGTGGCGGACGCCGCCCAGGTGATCCCGGTGCCCTCGAAGGTCCTCCCGGAGGAGGCCTCCCTGGGGGTTATGCCGGCGGTGCCCTGGCACGGCATCCAGTTGACCGGCATCAACCCCGGGGACCTGGTGGTAGTGGTGGGTCTGGGGCTGGTGGGACAGTTCGCCGTGCAGTTGGCCAAGGCCCAAGGGGCCACGGTGATCGCCACCGAGGTGCTGGAGATGAGGCGGGCCCTGGCCCAGAAGTGCGGGGCCGAGATCGTCCTCGATCCCCGTAACGATGATGTGGACGCCCGAGTTAAGGCCATAAAGCCCGCCGGGGCGGACGTGATCATTGATACCTCCGCCAATGGAGACGCCGTCAACGCCTCCTTCGACTGGATCCGCCGCGACGGCCGCTACTGCCTGCAGGGGTACTACTCCGGCCTGACCTGCTTGGACCTCTTCCTGCCTCACGTCAAGCAGATGACCTTCTACAACCCCACCGGGTTCGAGGGCATTCCCACTATGTTCGACTACATTGACCGGGGACTGGTGAAGGTGAAGCCCCTGATCACCCACTGCTTCAACGGTGAGGACGCGCCCCAGGCCTACGACCTCATGCTCAACCGCCCTCGGGAGACGGTGGGCATCGTTCTCGCCTGGCACGAGAAGTGACCTACGCCAAAGCCAAGGTGGAATCACATGAATCCCCTGGGAG
>JBBQIE010000143.1:0-6039 GCA_038324625.1 Anaerolineae bacterium
TTCAGCCCCGGGGCGGCCTTCCTGGGCTCGCTCGCCGGGGGACTGTTGCCGGCCTTCTTCGCCGCTCGGATGGGCACCGACTTATCCGGGCCGATCCCTTACGGGGCCGCCCTCCTCCTCGGGGCCGCCTGCCTGCTCCCCTCGGCAACCGCCCTCCTGCGCGCCGACGACGTCGAGGGCTCCGGACCAATTCCCTCCGGTCCCGGCACCCCGAGCAGGCAAGCCGGCCCCATCCCTCTGGGTCTGATGCTGATCATGGCCGCCATCCTCATGGTTCGAGTGGCGGGAGATCGGGGGGTGAGCACCTACTTCAACGTCTACATGGACGCCCAACTGGGAGTGCCGACCGCCCTGATCGGCACTATCACCGCCATCGGGCAATTGCTGGCCATCCCCGCCGCCCTGACCGCGCCCGTGCTCACCGGACGCTTCGGCAACGGCGGAGCCTACACCATCGCCGCCCTGGGCATGGCGGTCAGCCTCCTGCCCCTGGCCCTCATACCCAGTTGGCAGGCGGCCGCCGTCAGCTACATCGGCCTCACCGCCCTCATCTCCCTGGCCCGCCCGGCGGTGATCGTGCATCAGCAGTCCCTAGTGGCCCCCCAATGGCGCCCGACCATGGCCGCCGTCACCCAAATGGGAGTGGCCGTCGGGGCGGCGGCCATGGCCTACGCCGGGGGATACCTGGCCGGCACCGCCGGTTACCGGGCGGTGTTCCTGGCCGGGTCGGCCCTAGTGGCCGCGGGAGGGATCCTCTTCTGGGCCTACTTCCGCGTGCCCAGGGGGGATTTGGCCCGGCCGCGGGAGATGCCGGACATGTCCGCCTCAACCGCCACTCCGGCGGACAGCGACCCCGGGCCGGCCCGCTAGAACCCCGGCAAGGACGGTAGGCCCCTTTCGCGCCCTTCGCGATCCAAACCCCTTCGCGATCCCCGATTGGTGCCCGGCAACTCCCCTGCTAGAATGCCCAAAACGGGAGGCGCCCGCTTCCCCAGCGGAGGACAGAAGATGGACAAGATTCGCTTCGGGGTCATCGGTTGCGGGGAGATCGCCCTCCAGACGGCCACCGGCATGGCGGCCGCCCCTCATGCGGAGATGGTGGTGGCCATGGACACCCAGCTGTCCCTGGCGGAAGACCTGGCCGAGAGGTTCGGGGGCGAGGCCACCAGCGACTACGAGAAAGTGCTCTGCGACCCCCGGGTGGATGCTGTCTACATCGCCGTGCCCCACCACCTGCACGCCCCCCTGGCCATTGCCGCCGCCCAGGCGGGGAAGCACATCCTCCTGGAGAAACCCATCGCCACCAACGTCGCCGACGCCAAGAAGATCATCCACCGCTGCGACCTGGATGGGGTCGTCCTCAGCATCGCCTACATCGGGCAGGTGGACGGCGTGGTCCAGCGCCTGCGGGAGCTCCTGGCGGGCGGTGCCATCGGCGAGGTGACCGGCATTCGCTGCGCCGCCTTCGGCGACAAGCCCGACTACTACTGGCACGGGGGCTACACTCGGCGGGTCTACACCGACTGGCGCACCTCGAAGGCAGAGTCGGGGGGCGGCATCCTCATCATGAACGCCATCCACGACTTCAACACCCTGCGCTTCCTCACCGGGCTGGAGGTGGATCGGGTCTACGGACAGTACGGCACCTACTCTACCCCGGTCGAGGTCGAGGACCTGGCCTTCGCCGTCCTCACCTACAACAACGGCGCCATCGGCTCGGTGGAGGCCGGCTCCGCCATTCGCGGCGGCCCCATGGGTCTCGAAGGCGACCGCGTCTTCGGCACGGAAGGCCAGGTGATCCTGGGGCGAGAGACCCGCCTCTACAGCGTCAAGGGGGCCGAGAGAATACCGGCGGGGGAATGGACCACCATCGCGGTGGAGCAGCCCTCCGATCGCTACCGCATCGTCGAGGGCTTCGCCACCGCCCTGCTCGAGGGCCGGCGGCCGCCGGTGTCCGGCTACGACGGGCTCAAGGCCCTGGAGATCGTCGAGGCCATCTACCGCTCCGGTGAGTGCGGGGCCCCGGTGGACCTGCCCCTGTGAGGGGCTAGCCCGAGGACTGGGTGGACGGGGCCAGCACAGGGGCACGGGCCCCGTCCACTGATCGTGTGTCGTCGGTAGGGGCGGACCGCCGTGTCCGCCCGGTCTCCAGGGGCAGGCACGGTGGCCTGTCCCTACATCTACATATGCCTCTGTTAGCTCTGGCGGATGAAATACTGCTCCACGTTGGTATTGCCCGGGGTCAACTGCAACCAGTCGGAGATGGCCTCCTCGGGCACGTTGCGGAAGTTGTTCTTCACCACTCCCACGTGCGGGAGCACCCCCACCGTCCCGATTACCCATACATTCTGGGAGAAGTTGTCGAAGAACTGCTCCGCCAAGGCCGGGACCTTGTCCGCGGTAGCGGCCTTGATCTGATCGTACAGATCGCACTGGAGCTTGATCTCCGCCGGCGGCTCCTCGCCCTGCTCCCCACCGCTGGTGTACCAGAGGGCGTAGTTCTCCCAGCCGGAGTAGCCGCCCCCGGTGGGCATGAACCAGTAGGGCTCGATCAGGGGGGTGAAGCACCGGTCGCACTGCCAGACGCCGGCGTCGCGCTCATTGGCCTGGCCGCGCTGGGTGAGAAGGGTGCGGTCCTCTTCCTTGGGGATGCCCCGAATTCCGATAGCCTGCCACTGATCGGACATGATCTGAGCCACGTCCTTCCAGGGGCCGAAGACGGGAGCGTATTCGATGGTGATGGTCAGCGGCTGCCCACCCGGCAGCAGCCGGAACCCCTCCGAGTCCCGCTCGGTGATCCCTATGTCGTCCAAGAGCTGATTGGCCTGCTCCGGGTCGAGGTCGGCGTAAAGGGTAGCGTGCTCC
This sequence comes from Anaerolineae bacterium, assembly GCA_038324625.1. Classification (GTDB taxonomy): domain Bacteria; phylum Chloroflexota; class Anaerolineae; order DRVO01; family DRVO01; genus JBBQIE01. The sequence goes on from JBBQIE010000143.1 coordinate 2,866, forward strand.
TCCTTGAAATATGGGCACTGAGGCACCAGCGAAGCCTGGCGGGGAACACCGAATCCCTGGTAGGCTAGCTCGTTCATGTCGGAACGGTTGATGCCCAGGGACAGGGCGATGCGGAAGTCCCGGTTCTCGATCAGGGACCGCATCTCCGGGTTCAGGTGGTTGAGGTTGAGGTAGAGACCGAAGTTCGAGCCCTCGGCCAAGGTCCACTTCATGACCCGGTAGTCACCCTGCTCGGCGTTCTCCACGAAGAGCGGGAAGTTGGTCCAGAGGATGTGGCGGAACTGCATGTCAATCTCGCCCGCCACCGCCTTCAGGTTCAGGAGGTCGGCATTCTCCACCACGTCGAAATTGACGTGGTCAATGTAGGGCAGCTGGTTCCCCTCGGGGTCCACCTTCCAGTAGTAGGGGTTGCGATCGGCCACTACCGGCACATCGGGCGGGACCCGAGTGTAGATCCAAGGCCAGAGCACCGGACATTCCGGGTTCTGCCAGTTGTCCTTGTTGCCGTACAACTGATACCAGTTCTCGAAGCTGGCTTCCTTGACTGCTGCGGCCAGTTCGTCGGCGTCGGCGTAGGCCACGTGGAACTGCTGCAAGTACTGCTTGGGCTTCGGCTGCAAGCCCTGGCCGGTGGGGCCGCCGAGAATCTGGGGGAAGAGGCCGTAGGGGCTGGCGAAGCTGATCTTGAGGGTGTAGTCGTCCACCTTCTCCAGGGTGCCCGGCTGATCGGTGCCCGGGTCGCGCAGCCACTTAGGGAAGGAGGGGCTCAAGTCGGCGTTGCCGTAGATGTCGTCGAAGCGGAAGATATAGTCGTCGGCGGTGATGGGCGACCCATCCGACCACTTCATCCCCTCGCGCAGGTACATGGTGAACTCAGTGGCGTCGGCGTTGGTCTCGAAGTCCTTGAGCACGTTGGGGTAGAGAGTCTTACCGTCGGCTTCCATTCGCAGCAGGAACTCGGCGCTCAGCCGGCTGTTGATGAGGCCGGCATCGCCGGGCCCCACCGCCACTCGGTGCCAGGTGCCGCCATACTCCCCGATCTCCTCGGTGACCGGGATGACCATCGGCTCCTTGGGCAGGCGTTCCTCGACCGGGGGCAGACTCCCCGCCGTCACCATATCGGCCAACATGGGGGCTTCGCCATACTTGGAAGCGGCCACGGCGGTTTCGGCCGGCTTGGTGGCCTCTGGGGCCATGGTGGCCGCAGCAGTGGTGGGAGCGGCGGTAGCCGGGGCGGCAGTGGCTGGGGCAACCGTGGCCTCAGGGGGAGCGGTAGTGGGAGCGGGCGAGCCGCCGCAGGCGACCGCCAGGGCGGCGGAGGAGGCCAGGCCGGCATAGGTCAGGAATCGGCGTCGGGAAAGCGTACTCTCCTTCATTCCTCTACTCCTATTGACGCAAAAAACCGAGCACCATGGAGCCCCATTCACCGCATTCCTTGCTCCGGAACACCACCCCCTTTCCTCGACGAGAATACAACCGGGACCACCGATCCATTTGTCAATCATTATCCCCGAAGTCGGGAATACCGCAAGCAGGTATTGGGGCCGGTGCCTCTAACTTGAGACATACCCGGCGGGGCGTCCTTCTCGACAGATAACCGGGCATATTGTACCATAGTAAGGTACAAGCCTAACCTAAAGTGGTACAAAGGCCGCAGCGGTGAGCCATCAGAGGACAGGGGTGAGGGAGGCGGGTGCGACCGCGGCTTCCCAGGGCTCTTCCTTCAAAGGCAACAGGGGGAATATCGTGCAGGAGGCTTTGGTCTACGGTCCGGTGCCTTCCCGAAGGCTGGGGCGCAGCCTGGGGGTGAATCACATCCCCCCCAAGGTGTGTTCCTACGCCTGTATCTACTGCCAGCTCGGGGGGGACCGGGCGGCCGCTCCCCGTCGAAGCCGCTTCCACACCCCGGAAGCTATCCTGGAGGCGGCCCAAACACGGGTGGCTTCTCTTCGGGAACGAGGGGAGGCCGTTGACTATATCGCCCTCGTGCCCGACGGCGAGCCCACTCTGGACGCGAACCTGGGGTCAATCATCGCCGGCCTCCGATCCCTGGGAATCAAGATCGCCGTGATCTCCAACGGCAGCCTTATCTCACAAGGGGCGGTGCGGGCCGAGTTGGCCCAAGCCGACTGGGTCTCTCTCAAGGTAGACGCCTTCACCGAGGACACTTGGCAGCGGGTGAATCGGCCCCATCCCAGCCTGGGCCTTACGGCGATCCAAGAGAGTATGCTAGCCTTCCGCCGGAAGTTCGACGGCTTCCTGGCCACGGAGACCATGCTGGTAGCGGGGACGAACGACTCCCCCTCGGAGACCGAGGCCATCGCCGAGTTCCTGACCCCTCTCGGTCCCGACCGGGCCTACATCGCCGTGCCCACCCGTCCCCCGGCCCTGCCCTGGGTGGCCCCGGCCCCCGAGGAGCGCCTGAATGCCGCCTATCAGGCTTTCCAGGACCAGGGCCTGAACGTGGAACTGCTCATTGGCTACGAGGGAGACGCCTTCGCCGCCGGCGGAGACCCCGAGGCCGACTTGCTCAGCATCACCGCCGTCCATCCCATGCGCGAGGACGCGGTGCGGCGACTGCTGGAGCGGGACCACGCCGACTGGGAGGTGGTCAGTGGCTTGATGGAGGCCGGCCGCCTAGTCGAGCTTGGCCACGGGGGTCACCGCTTCTACATGCGGCGATTGCCCGGCCGAGCGGTTGATCCGTAGGCGGGCGAATCTCGTATTCTCCCTGGGCCTCAGCGAGCCCGGGAGGAGAATGGAGGGAGGAGTGCCGATGAGGGAAGTGAAGATCACCGTGCTGAAGACCGGCTTCAACCGGGATCTGGCGGAGAAGTACGGCGCCCCCGGCCTGGGCCCATGCACCGCACACCGGGTGGGGGAGGAGTTCGTCAGCACCGGGGGCAAGCCCGAGGGCTTCCGCGAGGAGGCCTGGACCGCCATCGGCAAGTACGTCTTCGCCCTGGCCATGGGCGCCCCGGGCTTCTGGACCACCTGGGTGAACCGGGACGGCCTGGCCATCAACACCTGCAACGATGGCCTCCGCCCGGTGGTCCTCAAGTTGGAGCGGATCGAGGGGTAGGCAGCCGGGGTGCGGATCGGGCCTGACGGTGGACGATACCTCATGGTGAGACCCTGGCTAACCGGTGGCGTGGCTCTACCGCCACCATGACC
>JBBQIE010000144.1:0-6018 GCA_038324625.1 Anaerolineae bacterium
CAGTTCCACGGCACCATGCTGATGGCCAAGTGCTGCCACGACCTGGACTTGATCACCTGGATGAAGAGCGGGATAGCCCCGGTGAGGGTGTCCAGCTTCGGGAGCAATATGCAGTTCCGCCCGGAGAAGGCTCCCGAGGGAGCCGGCACCCGCTGCCTAGTGGATTGCCCCATCGAGGCCGATTGCCTGTACTCCGCTCGCAAGCACTATATTGACCACCCGGATCGGTGGAGCTTCTACGTGTGGGCCGGCTTGGAGACCATGGCGAACCCCACCATCGAAGACAAGATCCGCTCTCTGGAGACGGACAACCCCTACGGGCGCTGTGTCTGGAAGTGCGATAACGACGTGGTGGACCACCAGTCTCTGGTGATCGAGTTCGAGGACGGCTGCACCGCTACCCACAACATGATCGGCGGCACCTCGCGACCCACTCGATCCATCCATCTGGTGGGGACCGAGGGCGAGATCCAGGGGGTGCTGGAGGACAGCCGGTACGTGGTCCGTCACATTGACCCGCGCCCGGGGCACGAGTACTCCGAGGAAGTGGTGGACCTGAACGTCGGGGGCGACATGCATGGGGCCCACGGGGGTCACGCCGGGGGAGACCTGCGCCTGGCGGCGGATTTCATCCGCTTCGTGGGGGGCGGGGAGCCGTCGATTGCCCTGACTACTATAGAGGACTCCGTGCGGGGCCATCTCATCGGGTTCCGGGCCGATCGCTCCATGGAAGAGGGGCGGGTGATGGAAATCCCCACCTGCCCCTAGAGACCGGCCGGCCCGGCCTAGGTCGGGGTGTCTTTGGAGGTGGTGGCCGGGCCCCGGGCGGTGCGGTAGGCGTTGGGGGAGGGGTGTACCCCGGAACCACGGCGGTTGGCGTATACATAGGTGAAGACGGCGCCCATGAAGAAGACCTGCATGGAGTAGTAGATCCACAGGAGCAGGACCACCACCGAGCCGGCGGCGCCGTAGATGGAGCTGGCGCTGCTGCGGGCGAGATAGATAGAGATAGCGAACTGCCCAATGGTGAATAGAAGAGTGCTGACGACGGCCCCGATGATCGCGTCGTGCCAGCGTATCCTCACGTCGGGTAGGAGCTTGAATATCAGGGTGGTCGAGGCAGTGATGAGGATGAAGGTCAGCAGGTAGTTCGCTCCTCGCCAGAGACCGAGGCTGCCGGGGAGGAGATTGCTGACGAAGCCGCTGACGGTGGAGAGGGCGGTGCTCAGGACTAGGGCGAGCAATAGTACCAACCCGGCTCCCACAGCAGCGATGAGATAAACCAGCCGCTGCTTGAGGTTGTTGATGAGGGAGGGCAGAAGGCCGTCAATCGGCTTCGGCTGCACTCGCCAGAGATCGTTCAACACTCCTTTGATGGCGCCCACCACCCCGGACGCGGCCAGGAGGGCGGTGGCGGCGGCGATGATGGTGGGCAGCAGGCCGGAGCGGGACACCGTCTGGGCGTAGTTGTTCAGCATGTTGCGTACCAGGTCGGTGGTGGAGGACCCGAGCACTTGCTGGAGCTGGCTCACCACCTGGCTTTGGGCGGAGCTCCGGCCGAACACCACCCCGGCAATGGTCACGGCCACCACCAGCAGGGGGGCGAGGGCGAACACGGTGTAGTAGGCCATGGCGGCGGCCATGCGGGAGGCCTTGTCGGCGCTCCATTGGCTGTAGGTTTGTCTGACAATGCTCCAGAGCGAGTTGTTCTTCATACAGTATCACTCCTTATTATTAGTGGGGCGGGGCTTCCCCATCTGGCCGGGATAACGCCGGCCGGCAGGGAGCTCCGCTAGGCGGATTCGATAGTGGCGCCGGGGGCGACCTCCAGGCGGTAGGTGGCGGTGGCTCCGGCCGCCATCAGGGCTCGTTCGAGATCATCTGGGTCCTCCTCGGGCCAGAGGATGATGATAGTCCCTCCGTCGCCGGCCCCGGCGAGCTTGGCGGCCGGAGCCCCCGCCTCCAGGGCGGCGGCGATCAAGCGTTCATTGGCTTCTCCCGATCCCCCCAGTTGGCGCTGCACGGCGTGATTCTCGTTCATGAGCCGGGCCAACAAGGGCCAGTCCTCAGTCAGGAGAGCCTTCTTGCCCTCCCGAGCCAGTTCGGCGATCCGCTCGTAGCCATCCCGGACCTCGGGCTCTCCCTCCAGCCATCTCTCCCGCAGGGGCTTGTGGACTCGATTCGAGGAGTGATGCACCCCGGTGAAGGCGAGCAGGAAGGGCAGCCGGTTGACGTAGGAGGCCAGGGGCTCGACGGTGGCGAAAAGCTCCGCTTCCGCCTCGCGGTAGAACTGCTTGCCCCGGAAGTCCATGTAGTTGAGGCCGCCGAAGGTACACATGTAGGCGTCCTGGTAGCCGCCCACGATGGAGAGATGGTTGAGCTCAATGTAGCGGGCCAGCTCCGCCAGGCGGTAGTAGCTGAGCGATTCCCCCCGCCACCGTAGTAACGCTTGGAGCATGGCCACCAGGAGGGCGGTGGAGCTGGACATGCCGCTCCCCACCGGGAGTTCGCTGTGATACTCCACCCGACAGTCGAGAGCCGGGAGGCGGAGATAGTCGAGGATGGCGCGGGGGATGTCGAAGAAGTCCCCGCGCGGGCGCAGGTCCTCGCGGGTGCGGATGCGGCACTCCTCCCGGTTGGTGCAGAACAACGCGCCCTCGCCGGCGGTGATGGTGACCCGAGCCCGCATCCCCACGGAGCAGGAGAGCACCGCCCCGCCGTACATATCGGTGGGGTTGCCGATGATCCCGGCTCGCCCCGGGGCCGAGGAGATCACCCGTCGCTCGGAGACGGACGGGGAGGAGTCGGGCCTAGAGCTCATACGCCTTTTCCTTGATGTACTGGCGCACCATGTACCCGTAACGTTCGTCCGCCAGGGCGAAGTCTATGAAGGTGCGGAAGTAGCTTTCGAAGTTGCCGATGTCGTAGCGGCGATTCTGAGGCGGCAGCAGCCAGGCATACACCGGCAGGCCCATCTGGATTAGGAGGCGGATGCCGTCGGTGAGCTGTATCTCTCCCCGCCGGTCGGGGAGCACCCGCGGCAGGACCTCGAAGAGGGCGGGGCTGAAGACGTAGCGGGCAGCCACGGCCAGATTGCTGGGGGCCGAGCCCCGCGGGGGCTTCTCGATGATGTCGGACATGAGCACCGGCTCGGACGGGGGCACGTCCTGGGCCTTGGGGCTGACGATGCCGTAGCGGAAGGTGTCCTCCGCCGGGACCTGCTCCACGGCCACGATGGCGGCCGCTTTCAGATCCAGGTGGGCTTTCATCATGTCCCGTAGGGGGGAGGCCGGGTCCTGCCCAGCGATGAGGGAGTCCCCGAGGGCCACCACGCAGTTCTCGTCGTCCACGAACTCGGCCCCGAGGGAGATGGCATCGCCCAGGCCGCGGGGGCTGCTCTGGCTGGTGTAGAAGAAGCGGGACCGGCTCTGCATGTTGGTGAGCTCGGCCAGGAGGGGCTCGTTGCCCGCCTGCTCCAGAGTGGCGAGCAAGAAGGGGTCGGGATCGAAGTGGTCCTCGATGGCCCGCTTGCGGCGCCCGGTGATGATCAGGATCTGGTTCACACCGGCGCCTTGCAGTTCCTCGACCACGTATTGCACTACCGGCTTCCGGGCCACGGCCAGCATCTCCTTGGGCTGGGACTTGGTGGCCGGCAGCATCCTGGTGCCCAGCCCGGCGGCGGGCACGATGGCTTTGGCAATGGACTGGGTCATAGTTCACCTCTCTGCTTATGGGCACGAGGCCCTGACGATCCCTATCTTACGGCAGGGGGGGCGGTGTGGAAAGGCGAAGCCCCAGTCGGCCATATGGGAAAGTGGACGTTGGGTGGACGGGATGGACGCGGTGGACTTCGGGGAAACTCGTCTATAGGTGGTGGATCGAGCTGACCGGCACCCCATCTCGATCCAAGGCGGCCTGCACCGCTTCGGTGTCCTCCCAGGAGAAGCGCAGCGAGAGGCCGCACTCGCTGGAGAACTGACGAGGAGTGGGGATGAGCTTCACCCGGAGGCCGGCGGCGAGGAGGGCCTTCTCCGCCCTCAGGGCCGAGGAGGTGTTGGGAAGGAGGACCACGCCATATTCCCTCACCGGCGGACGATCTCGGCCACGGCCCGCACCGCCGCCTCGATGTCGGCGAGGGAGGTGAAGGGGCCGGGGGCGAACCGCACCGTCCCACCGGGGAAGGTGCCGATAGTGCGATGGGCGGCGGGGGCGCAGTGCAGGCCCACTCGGGCCAGGACGTCGTACTCCTCATCCAGCCGCAGGCCCAGGTCGGATACTTCCATGCCCCTGACGGTAAAGGAGACGACGGCGGTGGACCGGGAGGGGTCCAGGGTCCCGTGGACGGTGAGGCCGGGGATGGCGCTTAGCCCCTCGATCAGGGCGGCGGTCAGGGCCATATCATGTTCTCGGATGGCCTCGACGCCCCGCTCGCGCACCCTCTCGATGCCGGCGCCGAGGCCGGCGATGCCCACTCCGTTGGGGGTGCCGCTCTCGTATTTGTCCGGCAGGATGGTCGGCTGTTCCTCAAACTCGGAGTTGCTTCCGGTCCCTCCCTGCATCGGTGCCGGTATCCGGGCCGGGTCCAGGCTCGGTGATATCAGCAGGATGCCGGTGCCCGGTGGGCCCAGAAGGCCCTTGTGGCCACTGCAAGCCAGAAGGTCCACGCCCATCCTCTGGACGTCAATGGGCAGGACGCCGGCGGTCTGGGCGGCGTCGAGCAGGAAAAGGGCCCCGTGGCGATGGGCGACGGCGGCCGTCTCGGCGGCGGGGAGGATGGTGCCCACCACGTTGCCGGCGTGGGTCAAGGCCACGAGCGTAGTGCTCGGACGGATGGCGGCCTCTACATCGGTGGGATCCAGGGAGCCATCCAGGGCACAAGGTAACACCGTGACCTCGACACCTTCGGCCTCGAGGGCGCGCAAAGGGCGCATCACCGAGTTGTGCTCCATACCGCTGGTGACCACGTGGTCACCGGGGTGGAGAAGTCCGTGCAGGGCCAGGTTGAGGGCGTGGGTGGCGTTCTGGGTGAAGATGACGCGCGAGGGATCGGACAGGCCGAACAGCTCCGCCACCTGCTCCCGGACGCCGTACACCACCCGTGCGGCCTCGAGGGAGAGTCGGTGGCCGGAGCGCCCGGGGTTGCCACCGGCGTGCTCCAGGAAGTCCCTCATGGCCCCGGCCACCCCGGGGGGCTTGGGCCATGAGGTGGCGGCGTTGTCCAGGTAGATCATCGTCTCTCCCACCGGTCCAGCCGCGCAGCCGGATTCCGGGCTAAAGAGTGAGCAGGGGTGCGAAGACGAGGGCGGCGGCGGCGCTCACCACCCCCACCAGTAAAGCGGCGGCCAGGCCGGCGAGGAAAGGCTTGAATCCCAGGCTTTTGAGAAGCCTGAACTTGGTGCCCAGCCCCACCGCCGCCAAGGCCACGATGAGCAGGTCCTCCGCCAGGCCCTTGACGCCGGTCACCAAGCTCTGCCAGGCCGCTGGCCCCCAGAGCCCTAGGGCTCGGCCACCGTCTTGCGCCCCGGCGTCGCCCAGGGTGCGGATCAGGGCCACCACTAGGAAACCGACGACGAAGGTGGGCAGGAGCTTGGCGGCATCCACTTTCGCCGCACCGGTCCCCCGGGTCTGGTTACGGGCGTAGCGGTAGGCCATGAGAGGGACGACCACGGCCACGAAGGCGGTGCGGACCAACTTCACCACCACGGTCACGTCGGCGATGGTGGGACGGCCGGCCGTCGAGTACACCTGGTCGAAGATCAGGCCCGAGGCCACCGCTTGGGCGGTGTCATGTACCGAGGTGCCCAAGAAGAGCCCCGCCCGCAGGGGGTCCGGCCCGAAGAGGACATGAGCCAGATAGGGGTAGATGAAAGTGGCCAGAGCCCCGAAGATGGTGATGTTGGCGGCGGCGTAGGCCACCTCTTCGTCGGTGGCGTCAATGGCGGGGGCGGTGGCCACGATGGCGGAGAGCCCGCAAATGCTGGTGCCGACGGCGATGAGGGTACCCAGACGTTCCGGCAG
>JBBQIE010000145.1:0-6016 GCA_038324625.1 Anaerolineae bacterium
CACCCACCCGCCGGGGATGGCCACCGTCCGCTCGCCGAAGGTGCCGCACTCGGTGCCCACACCCCTTCGGTGGGCGTCCACGTCCACGATGTACAGCCCGCCGGGCCGGACGTGCCGGCGGACGGAGGCGAAGTGACTGACCAGGTCCTCGTACTCAGTGATGAGGGGGAAAGTCTCGAACATGAAGATGGCGGCGTCAAGGGGCCCGGTGTCGAGGGTGAAGTCGGTCCAGTCGGCGCGGGCGAGGGTCAGCGGCACCCCGGCCTTCTCGGCCTGGCGGGCCGCTCCTGCCAACATGGCGTCGGACCGGTCCATGCCGGTGACGGAGAAGCCCCGTTGGGCCAGGAGGATACCGTGAGCGCCGGTCCCGCAGCCGATCTCGAGGATGTGGCCCCGGGTGATGCCTCGGCGCTCCAGCAGGCCGGCGATGGCCTCCACCTCGGCCTCGACCTGGGCCGGCGAGGCCCGCAGGACGGCGTCGTAGACATCGGGGAAGTGGTAGATGCTGGGCAGGTCGGAGTTAGCCGGTGAGTCCATATGATCCTCGAGTATATACGAGCGGGGATAGGCCCTCACCCAGACCATTTGCCTACCCAAATGGACTGGGTGAGGGCTCCCTACCCCTTGATCCCGGTCAAGGCGATGCCGCTGACGAAGTAGCGCTGGGCCATGAGGAACAGGGCCACGGTGGGGGCGGTGGCCAGGGTGGTCCCCGCCATCAGCACCCCCCACTCCACGTTGTGCTGGGACTGGAACAACGTCAGGCCCAACTGGATGGTGCGCATCCGGTCGCTTTGGACGATGACCAGGGGCCAGATGAAGTCGTTCCAGGAGGCCTGGAAGGTGAAGATGGCCGCCACTGCCAGGACCGGCTTGGAGAGGGGCATGATGATCTGCCAGTAGATGCGGAACTCGCTGCAGCCGTCCACCCGGCCGGCGTCCTCCAACTCTCGCGGCAAGCTGCTGAAGAACTGCCGCACCAGGAAGACGCTGAAGCCCCCGCCCACCGCCGGGAAGATGAGCCCGGCATAGGAGTCCAGCCAGCCGATGCCCCCCCGGCCGAGGATGTCGTTGCCTCCCGCTAGGGGGGTGTTCTTCACGATGAGAAAGGTGGGAATGAGGGCGATGAGCCCGGGGAGCATGGCCGTAGCCAGGACCACCATGAACACCAGGTTCCGGCCCCGCCAGCGCAGGCGAGCGAAGGCGTACCCTCCCATGGTGACGATCAATATGGTGAATATGGTGGTGAAGCCGGAGACCACGAAGCTGTTCTTGAAGTAGATGTCGAAGTTGCCCCGGGTGAGGGCGATGACGTAGTGCTCGAGGGTGTACTCGGTGGTCCAGACGACCGGCGGCATCTGGAAGATCACCTGCCGGGGCTTAAAGGAGGTAAAGATCATCCAGAGAAAGGGAACCAGCATGGAGATGGCGGCCGCGATGAGCACCGCGTATCCAATGGTCCGCAGCCCCAGTTGCAGCCAGGTCGCCCAGGAAGAGGAACGCCTCTTCGTCTCGCGGACCAGGGCCCCGGCGGTATCGGCGGTCATCGCTGTATCCTCAGCACCCTAATCGGAGACGAATCCATAGACCTGCAGCCTCAAGTTGACCACCGACAGCCCCAGGAGAATGACGAACAGCACCCAGGACTGGGCAGCGGCGTAGCCCATGTTGAAGTAGCGGAACCCATTGATATAGATCTGGTGGACGATGGTGGTGGTAGCGAAGGCGGGGCCGCCATCGGTCATGGCGTAGATGGGGCCGAAGATCTGGAAGGAGCCGATGATGTTGGTCACCACCAGGTAGAGAGTCACCGGCTGGAGGCTGGGCAGGGTGATGTAGCGGAACCTCTGCCAGGAGCCGGCCCCGTCCACCTGGGCGGCCTCGTAGAGGCTATCGGGGATGCCCTGGAGGCCGGCGAGGTAGATGAGCATGGTGCCGCCCACCCCTCCCCACACGCTCATGAGGACGATGGAGGGCATGGCCTGGCGGGTGCTCTGCAGCCATTGTTGGGGGGGAATCCCGAACACCCCCAGGAAGGCGTTGATCAGCCCGAAGTGAGGGTCCAGCAGCCACAGCCAGACCATGGAGAGGGCGATGCTGGAGGTGACCATAGGCAGGTAGAAGACGATGCGGAAGAAGTGGCGCATACGCATGGCGGAGTTGACCACGATGGCCAGGGTCAGGCCGATGACGATGACGAAGGGGAGGTTACCGGCGGTAAAGTAGGCCGAGTTCCGCAGCGAGCGCCAGAAGAGCACGTCGTCCGCCAGGCGGACGAAGTTGTCCACCCCCACCCACTTGGTCTTGAGAACCACGCTATAGTTGGTCAGGCTATAGTAAAGGGAAGACAGGGCGGGGATGATCCAGTATACCGTGAGGAAGAAGAGCAGGGGCAACACGAAAAGGATGGCCGCCTTCTCCTGCTGGCTCAGGCCGCTTCGTTTCTTCCGGGTCATGGCAGTCGCGCTCACCGGCACCTCTGGGGCAGTGGGGAGTGGCTGGTGGATAGTGGGGCCTACCTCGCCCCCAGCCCCTCTCCCACGGGGAGAGAGGAGTCTCGGCTCCCCCTTCCTTCGCAGGGAAGGGGGCCGGGGGGTTAGGTTCCCTCACTCACCACTAGCAGCCGTCGGGGTTAGGTTACGCTCCGGTGGCCTCGACCAGCTCGGAGATGCGGCGCTTGGTCTCTTCGGCGGCCTTGGCCAGGGCCTCATCCACCGTCATCTCCATACGGAGGCCGGCTTGGATATAGTTGCCGATGTTCTCCAGGGTGGGCCACTCGGTGGCCTGGGGGGTGGTGGTGCCCCATCCGTTTTCCGGGATGGCCTGGAAGGCCTTGAGCAGGGGATCCTGCATGTAGTCGGCCTCGGCCGCCACCGACTTGCGCGGCGGGGTGTAGTTCTGGGGGGCCAACATGCCGGTGATGGTGTCCTTGGAGATCATGAAGGACATGAGAGTCCAGGCGCCCTCGGGGTTCTTGGTGTTGGTGCCGATGGCGTAGACGTTGGGGCAAGCGTAGTGCTTGCGCTCCTTCTTCATGGGCGGCTTGCCCACGCCCAGGAACTCCAGCTTGTCGGGGGCGTAGCGCTTGAAGTTGCCCACGATGGAGGAACCCTGGCTGGCCATGCCGGTGATGCCCTCGCTCAAGGGGCTGAGGTCGGGGTTCTTGGTGGTCATGCCGGTGATGGGGGTGGTCTTGTAATCGTTGATCAGGTCGGAGAGGAACTGCAGGGCCTCTTTGGACTCGGCGGATTCGAGCTGGACGTCGGCCGGGTCCCAGCTTCCCCAGGGGACCACCACGTCCATGCCGTTCTGGACCAGGAGGTACCAGTACTCGAACATGGCGTCGGTGGGGTCGCCGCCGCTCATGAGGTAGCCGGCGCGGGTGATGTTGCCGCCGTCATCCCTCTGCACCAGCTTCTCGGCGTAGGCGGCCAGGTCGTCCCAGGTGTCCGGGCCGGTCTCGGGATCCAGTCCCACTTCCTCGAACAGGTCCTTGCGGTAGCAGAGGGTGCGGATATCCAAGATGTAGGGCATGCCCATCAACTGGCCGTTGTAGCGGGAGATATCCACCATGTCCGAGTAGAAATCTTCCATCTCGTCCTGGTAGTCGGAGGCGATCATGTCGTCAATGGCCAGGAACTGCTTGCGGGCGGCATAGGGGCCCACCCAGTCGCTTCCGGTCTCGACCATGTCCACCGGGAGGTTACCGGCGAAGCTGGTCATGAGCTTCTCGCCCAGGTGCCCCCAGTCGCTCATGTCCACCTTGACGGTGTAGCCGGGGTTGGCCTCCTGGAAGGCGGGGACGGCCGTCTCGTTGAAGTAGGTCTCCACGTCCCGGTCCATGGCCAACTTGATGAAGCGCAGCTCCACCGTTTGGCCGGTGGCCGCCGGGGCGGTGGTGGCGGCCGGTTCCACGGCCTTGGGGGCGGTGGTCGGGGATTCGGACGCCGGGGCCGGGGTGGCACCGCAGGCGGCCAGGACGCCGGTGACGGCCAGGCCACCGGTCAGGGCCAGCGCTCTTCTTCTGGTCAGGCTTACCATTGGGACTCCCTCCTTTCGCATTGGAGCAGGACACTAGACTATAGTATAGGGTACATCCATCGCCTTGGTCTGCCAAGTCCGGCGTCAACGGTTCTGGGTTGGGGAGCCTCGCGCAAAGGCGCCAGGGCGCGAAGGTGAGAAAGTCCGAGGGTGCTCCCACGGCCCGTCATGGGCGGGGCGTTTGGATCACGAAGGGCGCGAAAAGGGAGGAAAATGTCCTGGTTCGTGTGAGGATGGAAAGGGTTGGGGTGGCCCTGGGGTGAGTGCCGGCAGGCGACGGGAGGGCGGGCGACTAAAGGCCGCCGCCCTCCCGTCGCCTGACATCACACGAACCAAGGCAGAAAAGGGAGGAAAACGCGAAAGGCTTGGGCCGATTTCGGGTGGCTTGCGGCTCGCGAGTTGCCATCGGCTCGAACGCCCCCGTGTCGCCCGGGGGTGTTCCAGGCCCCTACGGTCGCCGCACCATCCACGTCATGCTGAATGGAGCGTTCCTCAGCGGAGTGAAGCATCTCTTCCGCGCGAGAGGAGACTCTTCACTTCGTTCAGGGTCACGTGAGGGATATTAGGGGTCGGGCCGGCGGGACGGCATCCGAGGGGGCGGACGGGAGCTTCTGAGGGGGTGGCGGTGGTTACGGAAGAGCGGGTATACGACCTCCTGTCTCACCTGAACGATATCGCCTACCTCCAGGGCTACCCCCTGGCGGGACGGATGCCGGCGGAGGGTGGGCAGCGGGGGGAGGCCCTGCGGCAATGGCTTCTCGAGGGCCTGGAGCACCTCCGGCCCCCCGAGGGCGTCCCTTCCGACGACCCCGCCTGGCGGCCCTACAGCGCCCTGCGCCTCCGCTACCTGGAGCTTCACGGCCCCCTTCGAGTCCAGGAAGCCCTCGGCCTGAGCGAGCGCCAGGTGCGGCGAGAGCAGCGCCGCGGCATCGCCGCCCTCGCCGGCCTCCTCAGCGACGCCCTCCCCCAGCCGGAACCCCCCACGCCGGAGACCGGGGAGGCCTTCCGGGGGGCCGCCGATGCCCTCCAGGTGTCCCCGGCGGCCCTGGACACCGCTCAGGTGCTCGAAGAAGTGGCCGGCATCCTCGACCGGCGCTACCGGGACTTGGGGGTGGAGCTTCATCTTCCCTCGCCGTCGCTGCCGGTGTACGCCGACCGGGTCTCCCTGCGCCAGGTGCTCTCCCGCATCCTGAGCGAGCTGGCCTCCCCGGGCCGGGTGGTCCAGTGCCGGGTCGGCACCCAGGGGGAGGAGGTGGAGTTTCGCTTCTCGGTGGCGCCCGGCGGTAGCCCGCCCCCGGACCCGGACTTGCTCCTGGAGTGCAACTACCTGGCGGAGCTGAGCCTGGGGCGGGTGTGGGCGGAGACGGGCCCGGGGGCGGTGGTCTGTGCCTTCCCCACCCGCCGCCCCGCCCTCCTCCTGCTGGTGGACGACGAGCCCCAGGCGGCGGAGCTGCTCCGTCGCTGCCTCCAGGGCCGGGGGATGAGGGTGACGGCCCTGGGGGACAGCTTCCAGGTGCTGGAGGAGGCCGTCCGACTCCGCCCGGAGGTCATCGTCCTGGACGTGCTCATGCCCGGTCGGGACGGCTGGGAGGTCCTCCAGCAGCTGCAGTCCACCCCGGAGACTCGGCCCATACCGGTGATCGTCTGCTCGGTGTGGAAGGACCCGGAGCTGGCCCTCACCCTGGGGGCGCGGGACTTCATCCGCAAGCCCATCACTCGCCCTCGCTTGCTCCAGGCTCTGGAGCGGGTTCTTCCCAAGCCGGGCGAGGGGGGATCTCGTCCAGGGTAGTCTTCAGGAGCTGCATCACCTGGAGCCGGCTCAGCCGGTGCTTGCAGGAGACGGCGAAACTCTCCCGGGCCGGGGTCAGGTCCTCCCCGGGGTTGACCACCGCCGAGACGGTGATCACCGGGATGCCCTGGAGGGCCTCCTCCCGGCGGAGGCGGCCCAGCAACTCCTCCCCGTCCATGTCCGGGA
>JBBQIE010000146.1:0-6012 GCA_038324625.1 Anaerolineae bacterium
AATGCGGCATCTGGGGGAGATGAAGCTGGTGGTCGGGGAGGTGACTCGTCCCAACCTGCGCCTGGAGGCCCCGCGGGCGCGGGACCTAGACGAGAAGTTGGCTCACCTCTTGGCCTTCTGTAAGCAGGAACCGGGCAGCGGCATCGTCTATGGCGGCACCCGCAGGCGATGCGAGGAATTGGCGGAGTTGCTGCGCGCTCAGGGGGTGGATGCGGCCTTCTACCATGCCGGCCTCTACCCCGAGGAGCGGGAGGCGGTGCAGCAACGATTCATGGCCGGGGAAACGAGGGTGATTGTGGCCACCATCGCCTTCGGGATGGGGATTGACAAGCCGGACATCCGCTTCGTGGTCCACTTCGGCCTGCCGGCCTCGGTGGAGTCCTACTACCAGGAGGCGGGCCGAGCCGGGCGCGATGGGCTGCCGGCGCGCTGTATGCTCCTGCACTCCACCGCGGACAAAGGCACGCTGACTCGCCAGGTTCGCCGGGACGCCTTGTCCCTGGAGTTCGTGCAGAGCGTCTACGAGGCGGTGCGGCAGCGTGTGAACGGGTCCGAGCACGGCCAGCTGGCTCTGGCCGATTTGCTGCGCGACCTGCAGTCGGAGGAGGTCCCAGTGCGAGTGGCCCTGGGGCTTCTGGAGCGGGCGGACCTGCTGGAGCGGGAGCAGGACGCCCCTCGGTCGCTCACCATCCGCTTGCGTTCCGAGGGGTTGTCGGCCGATGAGCCGGCCTTTGTCGCCTTCCGAGAGGCGGTGCGCCTGCGGCCGGGCCAATCGCTCACCCTGACTTTGGCTGAGACATCGCGGCGGTCCGGCTTGAGCCTGGCGGATGTCGAACCGTCGTTGAGGCAATGGTTCGATGCCGGGTGGCTGTCCTTCTATACCTCCGGGCGCGACCCGCTGTTTCGGCTGCTTCCCGAGCCCAGCGACCTGTCGGCGCGGCTGGGAGGGCTGCTGGAGGATCACGACCGCATCCAGAGCCAGCGAGTGGACGACATCGTCCGCTATGCTCGGACCCGGCGCTGCCGTCAGGACTACCTCAGCCGGTACCTGGGCGGGCGGGGAATCAAAGGCTGCCGCTCCTGTGACAACTGCGTGCCCATGGCGGTGCCGGCGGATTGTCTGCCTTCCGAGGCGGAGCAGTTGCAGGCCATCCTGCGGTGTATGCAGGCGACTCCTTGGGGGTGGGGGCGGGCAAACCTGCAGCGCATCCTGCGCAGCGAGCCGGATGCGCCCCCGGCGGGGCAGGAAAATCCTGAGTTTGGAGCCTTGGCCTTCCGGTCTCAAGCGGCCTTGGGGAAGATGCTGGACGACCTGGAGAGAGCGGGATTCCTCGCCAGTCGGCGGCTGGATCATGGGGGCGCCGTGGTGGAGTTGACCAAGGCTGGTGTCGGCGCCCTGGAGGACCCGGCGGCTTTGGAGAGATTGGTGCGTCCGGGCCCGGCTCCGCGTCCACGGAAGACAGAGCCTGTAGACCTGCTGCCGGCGGACGAAGCCCTATTCGAGCGGCTGCGGGCTTGGCGGGGGGAGGAGGCACAGCGGCAGGGGGTGCCACCATACGTGGTGTTCCCTGACAGCGTGCTGCGGGAGATCGCGGCCCGGCGTCCCGCTTCTGAGGCACAACTGGCGGCCATCAAAGGCATTGGCCCGCACAAGCTGGCCCGGTACGGCGAGGCGGTGCTGGCGATGGTTAGGGACCATGCGCCTGCCTCTGCTACAATGAGTCAACCGGCGAGAGGAGGTGGAGATGGCCAGTCGGGTGACGGTGGAGGTTGAGGACTTGCAGGAGCGGCTGGAACACTACTTGAGCCTGGTCCAGTCCGGCACGGAGGTCAGCATCAGCGACGAAGGGAGGCCCATCGCCCGGATCGTGCCCACGGCTATGGATGAGGAGGAGGTCCGCGCCCGGGCCATGGCGATGGTACGGGCCGGGCTGGCCCACTGGAATGGGGAGAGGCTGCAGCCGCACCGACCCGCCGCTACTCTCATTGGGGACAAGACGGTTGCCGATCTCCTGCTGGAGGACCGTGGATGATTCTCTACCTGGATGCCAGTGCGCTAGTCAAGCGCTACGTCCAGGAGCCTGGCACTGAGGAGGTCGAGTCGGCGATCTCTGCTGCCACCATCGTGACCACCGGCATAGCCAGCGGCGCGGAGGTGCCGGCGGCCCTGGCCCGCGGAGTAAGATCACTGCGTCTGACTCCGGCCGAAGCCGCTCAGTCTCTCGAGGACTTCTGGCGGCACTGGACCGGTTTCTATCGAATTGACCTCCTGGAGGGAGTGGTCAGGAGCGCTGCTGAACTGGCCTGGCGGTTCGGGCTGCGCGGCTTCGACGCGGTCCATCTGGCCTCCGCCCTGGTTGCGAGAGAGAGCCTAGCTTCGGACACGGCTATTGCCACGTTCGATCGAGAGCTGTTTCGAGCCGCGCGATCCCTTGGCTTCGCCACGGTCCCGGACGATCTCGAAACCTTTCTTGCATGCGCCCGGGGCGGCAAACGAGGCGACCGGCGGTGATCGCGAGGCTTCAGTCGGCGTGATGCTGAAAAGAGACCCACGAGATGGAGGATTGTAGTGGATAATTGGCATAGGGCTTACGAGGTGCTGGCGGAGGGATTGAACGCCCGGGCTGTCGCCGTGGACGAGGTCAAGGCGGCCCTGAAGGCGCAGCGGATCGAGACGCCCTCTTGGGGCTACGGGGACTCGGGGACGCGCTTCAAGGTGTTCACTCAGGCGGGGTCGGCGCGGACGCCGTTCGAGAAGATCGCCGACGCCGCTCAGGTACACCGCTACACCGGCATCTGCCCCGGGGTGGCCCTGCATATCCCCTGGGACAAGGTGGATGACTACGACCAACTGGGTGCCTACGCCCGCTCGCTGGGTATGCACCTCGGGGCCATCAACCCCAACCTCTTCCAGGATGAGGACTACAAGCTGGGCAGCCTGGCCCATCCGGACAAGGCGGTGCGAGACCAGGCCGTCGCCCACGTGCGCGAATGCTGCGACATCGCCCAGGAGGTGGGGTCCAGCGTCATCAGCCTGTGGCTGGCCGACGGCACCAACTACCCGGGCCAGGACAGCATCCGAGGACGGAAGCACCGGCTTCAGGAGTCGCTGCGGGAGATCTACGAGAGCCTCCCGGCGCGCCAGCGGTTGCTCATCGAATACAAGTTCTACGAGCCCGCTTTCTACCTGACCGACCTGCCGGACTGGGGCACGGCCTATGCCCTGTCCATGAAGCTGGGGCAGCGGGCCCAGGTGCTGGTGGACCTGGGGCACCACCCCTTGGGCACCAACACCGAGCAGATCGTGGGCTTCCTGCTGGACGAGGGCAAGCTGGGAGGCTTCCACTTCAACTCCCGCAAGTACGGCGATGACGATCTGACCGCGGGCTCCATGGCCCCCTACGAGTTGTTCCTCATCTTCAACGAGTTGGTGGACGCCCAGAGGGACCCGGCGGTGAGCATGGACGTGGCCTATATGATTGACCAGTCCCACAACGTCAAGCCCAAGATCGAGGCCATGATCCAGTCGGTGATGCACATCCAGGAAGCCTACGCCAAGGCCCTCTTGGTGGATCGGACGGAGCTCCTAGGCCGGCAGACCGCCGGGGATATCGTGGCCGCCGAGGAGGCCCTGCGGGAGGGGTTCAACACCGACGTGCGTCCGCTGTTGGCGCAGGTGCGGGTGGAGATGGGGCTGGAGCCGGATCCGTTGGCTGCTTACCGGGGCAGCGGCTATGCTCGCCAGGTAGCTATGGAGAGGGGCGCATCCGCGGGCGGCTCGGGGTACCAAGGGGCGTAAGGCGAGGCGGAGGTATCGGGATGAAGGTCTACAGTTATACCGTGGTCATCGAGCCGGACGAGGACGAGTTTCACGCCTACGTACCCGCCTTGCCGGGCTGTCACACCTTCGGGAGCACGGTGGAGGAGGCCCAGGCCAACATCAAGGAGGCCATCGCTCTGCATATTGAGAGTATGCAGGAGAGCCATGAGCCCCAGACTCCCTAGCGTTGACTGCGAACTGGACCCTCAGCGTCGAGCCGGGTCGGCTAGGGCTTTAGGGTGGGCGGTTGGTCGCCGGCCGCCGCACGACGCAGCCACTCCACGGCACCGGGGGTCTTCCGCCACGAACTGAG
Source organism: Anaerolineae bacterium (assembly GCA_038324625.1). GTDB lineage: Bacteria > Chloroflexota > Anaerolineae > DRVO01 > DRVO01 > JBBQIE01. The sequence continues at coordinate 4,134 of JBBQIE010000146.1, forward strand.
GGTATACGCGGCGTACAACACCGCTTCGCTCTTGTCCCCCGGGGAGTAGTGATCAGGCAGGCGGGTGGGAATCCGTTTCCTGCCCGTGAGATAGGTCGGCACGTGGGGGTTCATCACCAGCGCCGTCTCGAGGGCCTCGTCACTCTCCGGGCCGGCGCCGCGGCGGAAGGCAAGCAGAGCCGCCGTGTAACTCCATTCGGCGCTCCAATCATCCTGGTATTCGTTCAAGAGCGCTTGGGCTTCCTCATCTCGACTCAGCCCGACCAGCAAGCGCAACAGATGATAGCGGATGCCCTGATTGTCGCCCGGGTTCAGGCGGAGCAGTTCCCGGTAGCCGGCGATCGCCTCATCGGTGCGGCCAAGGTGCTCCAGAACCCCGGCCAGCCCCTCCAGGGCGCGCATGAATGGCCGAGTCTCGAGGATCCCCCAGAAGTAGCCCAAGTTCTCCGGATCGAAGAAGAAAGCTTCCCCCAGAGCGCGCCGGCTGGCGGCCATTCCCGCTTCAAATAGGGCCAGGGCCTCATTGGCGGTTTCGGCGGCATCCTCGGCCAGGATGACATAGGCGTCGGCGCAGTCCCGGGAGAGTTCGAGGGCCCGGCGTGCCAGGGCCACCCGGCGCTCAGGTTTCCGTTCCTCCCAGGCCTCGTAGATCAGGCCCTGCGCCTCCCCCAGCGCATCATCAAGCGGGCCGTCCCCTCCGTTATCCCCTACTCTCGTGGGGAAGTACTTCTCGGCGGCGCTCCGGCCGGAGGAGAGAGCTGTGGTGCCTTCGTCACCCTCCAGGAGCGGTAAGGGAGGGGGAACGATCTGGCTGATATCCGCGGCGGGATAGGTCAGGCGCACTCTGACTTCTCCGGTGCTGGTCGGCGCGGTGATCTCGGCCTCGGATGGGGCCGGCTCGCCCTGCGCGTTGGTCACGAGGTGGTGCTCGACGAAGAGAGGGATGGCGCGCAGCGCCGCCTCATACCATCGCAGCATGGCTGCATCGGGACGGCCGACCGATTCCTGCTTGAAGACCATGGGGGTGGGGTAGAGGCCGGGCTTGGGCAACTCCCAGCCGTAGCGCTCGACAGCATCCATGTCGCCGAAGGAGAGGTAGGGTAGTTCAGTGAAGAGCAGGGCGTGGCGACTTCCAGAGGAAGGGGCCGACATCGGCTCCCGCATGAACCGCTCGAGTTCCTCGACGTCACCAAAGAGGGAGAGCCCATACTCCTGGCCGGCCTGGCCCATGACGATCGCCAGCCATCGATTCCTCCCGGGAAGCACCTGGATGGCCAGCACATCCTCGTTGCCCAGTTGAACCCAAGGCTCGGCCCGATAGAACTCTGCTGCCGCCCGGAAGAACTCACCCGCCTGTTCGGGTGTCACCTTACCCCCGTCAAGTAGACCGGGCAGCTCGGGCTCGGAGTTGAGCTCAAGCACGCTCAGGAGCCCTTTCAGAGCCTCATCCGCCTCCGGGGGCAGCGGCAGGTAGCGTGCCTGTACCGAGGCAGTATCCAGCAGAGGGACCATGGCCTGAGCCAGGCCTTCCTCCTCAAACCCGATCACACCGGGACGGTGTGGCTGCAGTCTGGGGGTCGGTGCGGGCTTGCGCATAGCAGCGAAGAGCATCTGCTGCAACTCCTCCGGCGACGGCGCGGCCTGCATGATCTCACTGGCGACGATGAGGCCGGAGCCCAGCTGGACAACGAGGACCACAAACGGACGGAATAGCTCGTCGCTGCCCTTCTCCACCGCCACCCAGGTGTCCGCCGAGCGTATGCCGCAGTACCACGTGTCGGCCATGGCGGGGAGAGATAGTAGTGACTTCGCTTTCTGTGCCATCTGTACCCTCGCGAGCAGTGCAAGTCTTGCCGTCAGTGTACCGGCAACGTCGGGT
>JBBQIE010000147.1:0-5993 GCA_038324625.1 Anaerolineae bacterium
CCAGTGGAACTTCCACAAGGCGTCGTTGCTGTGCTCGGTCACGTATACCCAGCGCCCGTCCGGGCCCCCGAAGTGGACGTTGGACGGCTTGGCGAACGGGGTCTCGATGCTCTCCAGCCAAGCCCCCTCCGGCCCGAAGACCTCGATGGCCCCGCCGCCGTGGTTGGTGACCAGGAGATTGCCGGCGGCATCGAAGTCCATGCCATCGGGGCCGCCCACGTGCTCTCCGGGCAGCTTGGCCCAGAGGCGCTTCCCCGATACTCGCCCCGGTCCCTCGATGTCGTAAGCCCAGAGCGACTTGGTGCGAGTCTCCGCCACGATCAGAAGCCGGTCGTCCGCCGTCACCGCGATGCCGTTGGAGAACTGGTAGCCCCCGTCCAACCTCAATATCTCTCCGTCCTTGGTCAGGCAGTAGACCTCGCCCACGGGATTGTCGGCGCTGGATCCGGCCGGGGCGGTGACGTATAGGTTACCGGCGGAGTCGAAGGCACAGTCGTTACAGCCTCTCATGGGCGCGCCCTCGAAGCTAGAGACTATAGGCTCGATCCCCCCCGCCGGGCTGATCTTAAGGATGCCCAGCTTCATGTCCGCCAGCCACAGATTGTCCTCGCGATCGCACTGGAGGCCAGCCGGGATACCGCCCGTGTCGGCCAAGACCGTCACTTTCCCCTCATCGCTCACCCGGACCACCAGGCCCTTATCCGGCACCACCATGAAGAACCGGCCCTCAGTGTCGAACACCGGCCCCTCCGCTCCCGGCAGACCGTCGGCTATCATCGTGAACTCCGGTTTCATCTCCGCCTCCTCCCATCTGGATGAATCCATTCTTTCGCTCCACCTCGGTGCCGTCAATCCGGCGGTCAAGCGCGGCCTCTTGTGGTAAGATGAGCGTGAACCGGGCTCACCGCTATTGGGAGCAGTGCTCTGCCCGACAGACCCGCCAGGAGATCCCGCCCTCATGGCCAACCTCGAACAGGCGCTCTGCCGCCTATTGGTTCCTATAGAAGACAGACTGGACCGCTTGAAGTACCGCCTGCGCGAGAGAATCGGCGGCCGAAATCCCATCATGATTGCCCCCTACCGGGGCTACGGCACCTACGAGAGGCTCCACCTCAAGGGGCGAGTCCTGGAAGATCGAGGCATTCCCCCCGCCCTGGAGACTGACCGCGTTCGCGACAATCTCCGCAACATGTACCTACGCTTCAAGAGCAACGAGATCCCCTACGCTCGCGTCCTGGCCCGCTTTGAGGGAGCGGAGGAGATCGCCATCGCGGACAACGAGGGCTACTTCGACGTGTACATCGAGCCGACCGAGCCTCCCTCCAACAGCCGGGCCTGGCACTCGATCGAGCTGGAGTTGCTGGAGCCGATCCGCCCAGGACGAAAGCCGGTGCGCACCTCCGGCATGGTGTTCGTGCCCCCGGCGGAGGCCCGGTTCGCGGTGATCAGCGATATTGACGACACCGTCATCCATACCGACGCCGCCCATCTACTCTCCATGGCCCGCAACGTCCTTCTAGGAAACGCTCGCACCCGTCTCCCTCTCGCCGGCATGGGCCCCTTTCATCAGGCGCTAATGGGTTCAGGAGAGGGCGACGTCACCAATCCCATGTTCTACGTCTCCAATGGGCCTTGGAACCTCTACGATCTACTCACCGAGTTCTTCCGCCTGAACGATCTCCCCCCCGACCCCATCCTCCTTCTCCGAGACTGGGGACTCTCGCCTTTGGGTTTCCTCCCCCTGTCCCAGCAGCGGCAGAAGACGGCGGTGATCTCCGAGATAATGGCCCGCTATCCCGATCTGCCCTTCATCTTGATCGGCGACAGCGGGGAGAAGGATCCGGAGATCTACTGCGAGATGGTGCATCGGCATCCCGGCCGAGTGGCGGCCGTCTACATCCGCAGCACCAAACCCCATCCCGACCGAATCTCCGGCATTCGCTCTCTGGGTGAGGGAGTCCGGGCTGAGGGCAGCGACCTCATCCTCGCCGGCGACGCCCTTCCCATGGCCCGCCACGCCCTGGAGAAAGGCTGGATACCGGAGTCGGCCTTGGCCGCCATTGAGGCAGAACTGGCTAGAGACAAGGAATCCGCTTGAGGACGGAGCCCTTGACCCCGATAATGCGGTGACCCCGTCAATGTCAGGGCGCTCTCGGCGTCGGGACGGCACCAATCCGTGGCAGCCCGCGCGGCCGGCCACGGCATCCCTATAGGAGGAAGTTATGGAAAGCCTAGGAATCGCCGCTCAGCTGTACACGGTTCGGGAGTTCCTGAAGACCCCCGCCGACATCGCCGATGCCTTGCATCGGATCAAGGAGATCGGCTATCGAGCCGTGCAGACCTCCGGCCTCGGCCCCATCGCCCCCCGGGAGTTGAAGGACCTCCTGGATCGGGAAGGCCTCATCATGTGCAACACCCACACCGCCTACGATCAGTTGTGGGAAGACCTTCCCACCGTCATCGAGGAGCATCACCTCTGGGACTGCCGGCACGTGGCCATCGGCAGTATGCCCCGGCCCTACCGAGAGGAAGGGGCCGCCGGCTACCACCGCTTCGCCAAGGAGGCCTCGGAGGTGGGGCGTCGCCTCAGCGAGGCCGGCTTAACCTTCAGCTACCACAATCATAGCTTCGAGCTCGAGCGCTTCGACGGCCGTCTGGGCCTGGAGATCCTCTACCAGGAGAGCGACCCTCGCTACCTCCAGGGGGAGATAGACACCTACTGGGTGCAGCACGGCGGCGCCGACCCGGTGGCCTGGATTGGCAAGCTCAAGGACCGGATGCCCGTGGTTCACTTCAAGGACATGGCGGTGGTGGACGGAACCCCGGTCTATGCCGAGATCGGGGAGGGCAATCTCAACTGGCCCGGCATCCTAGACGCCTGCCGCGATGCCGGGGTGGAGTGGTGCGCCGTGGAGCAAGACACCTGCCGACGGGACCCCTTTGAGAGCCTGGCCATCAGCTTCCGAAACCTGCGCGAGATGGGCCTGCACTGAGGCCCCAACGGCCCGCCGGCGGCGTCGCAACCGGCGGGCCACTCTTGACCTCAGTCTCCCATCGGCCCGCGGGCCTCAGGGAGCCTCAACAATCGAGCGGCATTGAGCCCCAGGACTAAGCGGATCTCTTTCTCAGAGAGGCCGCCATCCAGGACTATTCCCAGTCTCTGGGAGAAGTCCACCAAGGGGGCGTCCGTGCCCCATAGGACCCGATCCGCCCCCAGAATGTCCACCGCCGCCCTCACCGCCCACGACGGGCTCTGAGTCCAGGAGGTGTCCACGTGGAAGTTGGGGTACTTGGCCAGCCTCTCCATGTTCTCCAGGCTTCCCACCCCGTGAGCGCAGACGAAGGGGATATCCGGCCAGGCTCGGATCATCTCCTCGGTGACCACCCCATGATACAGGACCGGGGCTCGCCGCTCGGAAAGCAAGGCGAACAGAGCCTCCCATTCCTTGACGTAAGAGGCGATAGGCCTCGGCGAGTGGTAGCGATCGTGCATGACGTGGAGCTTGACTCCAACCATGCCCAGTTCATCCAGGCAGCGCCGTACCTCCGCTGTCATGTCGTGTTGGTAAGGGTTAGTGGTGGCGAAGCCGATCACCTGATCGGGATGCCGACGGATCAGGTCGGCCACCTCGTCGTTGGCCTGCCGAAGATCCGGTAGAATGCAGCCATTGACCACCAACCAATCCACCCCCACCAGTCGGGCCAGGCGCAGCATCTCCTCCGAGTCATCCACGATGATGTTCATGCCGTTCCACTTACTGGCCAGGTGGACGTGGAAGTCCACGATCAGCACGTCTGTGAGGGGAAGCCCCTCCAGAGCCATCGCCGCGATCTCATTCACAGTCGCACCTCCCCCAGGAGCCGGCGCATGTTGTTGCCGGCGATGGATCGCTTGTCCGACTCCTCAATCTCCGCGTAGGCCAATTGTAGCATGGACTGCATGGGGGTGAAGTAGGGATAGCGGGAACCGAAAACCAGGGGGCGGGAGCCGAACCGCCGAACCACCGCTTCCGTGCCGGCGAATGACTGGTAACCCGGCAAGTCCACCTGAAAATTATCGTACCTCTCCCAGAGATAGTAGAACCAGCGATCGTGCTGGACGATCTTGGGCACGCTGAGGATGAAGGGCAGGCTCGGCCACTGCCGCAGCACCGGTTCCAGGTCCTGCGCCCTGGGGGCCGCCGGGCCGGCGCAGTCGAGCAGCAAGGGCACCCGATACTCAGCCAAGGCGTCGAAGAGTTCCCCGAATATGGGCAAGTCCAAACGATCCACGAAGGCCTCGGGATAGAGATAGAGGCGCAACATCTTCACCCCTTGGCGCCGCATCCTTTCGATCAGCTCCGCCGGGGCGGGGAACTCACCGGAATGGTGATTGGCCGCCGTCCATACCGGGTGCAGGCGCTCGCTCGGGGCCACGTTCTCCATCAGCCACAGGTTGCTCTGCCAGGGATCGTAGTCCCGGCCCATGACGGCCGAGGGGCAAGCCTCGGCGATGCCTAACTCGTCCATTTTGGCCAGCAGCCCCGCCGCCGACCAGTCGTGACCGTCGGGCGGATTGTAGTAAGGCCCCACCCCGCAGTTTACATCCAGGAAGCCGAGATCATGCACGGTTCCTTCTCCCTGTTGCGCATCGGATGCTCGGATGATAGGCATGGGAGCCCTTCGCGCAAGCGTCCCACCCAGGGCCGCCGGGCAGCGCCGCTGGACAGGAGTACCAATCCATGCTAGAAAGCCCTTGTTGGAATCACATTAGCGGCCCCGCCACTCGGTGTGGGGTCCAGGCCGTAGTATTGTTACCAAAGGAGTTAGGACCAGATGGAATACCGTAACCTCGGGCGCACCGGCGCCAAAGTCAGCATGTTGTGCCTCGGCACGATGATGTTCGTCGGCAAGACCGACGAGAACACCTCCATGGACATCATAGACCGTGCCCTGGATGGCGGCATCAACTTCCTCGACACCGCCAATGTCTACAACCACGGCCTCAGCGAGGAGGCCGTGGGCAAGGCACTCGCGCGCAACGGCAAGCGTGACCACATCGTCCTCGCCACCAAGTTCCACGGGGTGATGGATGAAGATGACCCCAACGGCCGTGGCAACCATCGCCTCACCATCATGCAGCAGTGCGAGGCGTCCCTGCGGCGGCTGCAGACCGATCACATTGACCTCTACCAGGTACACCGCCCCCAGTCCGACATACCCATAGACGAGACCCTCAGAGCGCTGGACGACCTTATCCGTCAGGGGAAAGTCCGCTACATCGGCACCAGCACCTTCGCCGCCTGGCAGCTCATGGAATCGCTCTGGGTATCGCGGGAGTTGGGGCTGAACCGCTTCGTGTCGGAGCAGCCTCCTTACCACCTTCTGGACCGGAGGATCGAGCGCGAACTCATTCCCTTCGCCCAGACCTACGGCTTCGCTCTCATACCTTGGTCGCCCCTGGCCGGCGGCTTCCTCACCGGCAAGTACAGCCGCGACCAGAAGCCGGCCGAAGACAGCCGCTACGCCTCCCGCTCCGGGCCGCGAGCGGAGCAGACCTTCTCCGATCGAGGGTTCGACGTTCTCGAGGCGGTCGAGGCCATGGCGCGGGAGAAGGGCTGCACCCCCAGTCAGCTATCCCTGGCCTGGGTGGCCGGGCAGCCCGGCATCACCAGCCCCATCGTCGGCCCCCGTACCATGGAGCAACTGGAGGACAACCTCGGCGCCGCCGATATCGAGATCACCGAGGACGACCGCCGGCGCCTGGACGAAGTCTCACCGCCGGGCGGGGACATCGCCCAGTTCTACGAGGCCGACTTCGGACCGCACCAGTATCGCTGGTAGCATCGAGGCGGTTCCACCGCTTCTCTGTTCTTCGGGCCCGTGCCGACATCGGTGCGGGCCCGTTTGATGCTGTTGGCGAAATGGGAGAAGAGCTGACGGCAATCCGTAGCCATCGCGTAGGGGCGCGGTTTCCGCGCCCTTTGCCGCGGAGATCGGCCTTTCCTCGCGGG
>JBBQIE010000148.1:0-5955 GCA_038324625.1 Anaerolineae bacterium
CGAGACTGGAAGGCGGTCACCCCCCATTGGTGGGCCCTCCGCAGGGTCTCCAGGATCCTGCGATTGCAGTGGTAGTCGCGCATCTCGGCGTCCAACTCAGGGGACTGATGGGAGTTCGCACTGAAGGGATTACCGCCTACCACTAGGCGGGAAATGGTGAGATGGGCGATCTTGGTCGTGGGCATGAGATCGGCTACGCTCATGGGTACGGGAGTTGCCTCCAAGAGGGAATGGCATGCGGCCAAGCATCGCTCCGAGATGGACGGCTTGTCAAAGCCGCGAGGATGCTACCTCTGGAACCGATGGTCAGGCGGGAGAAAGCGATGAACGAGGAGCAGACCGAGAGGGTCGAGCAGCTACTGGCTAAGGCGACCACTCTAGCCCAGAGGCTCGACAAAGGACGAGGAGCCATCCGTGGCGAGGAGGACCGGGGCAGCGATAGGGCCGATCTGTATTTCGAGAAATGGCTCAGCCTCCTCACCGACTACGAGCAGACGGTGGATGAGTTGCGGCGCCTGGGGGTGGGCGAGGATGACATCCGCACCAGGTGCGTCGGGTAAGCTGGCACGCGAATTGCGGGCATTCTAGGGCAACCACGGAACCGTTAGGAGAGAAGCATGATCGCCCTGCTCGCCTTCTGCGTTGGCCTACTAAGCGGAATGGTGGTGATGGCGGTGCTGTTCGTATCCCGAACCGGCGCCGGGGCCCAGGATTCCACCGCCTAGAGGAGCGAGGGAGAGCCACAGCCCCGCCTCAGTATCACCATTCGGTGGGGTGCCCCTTTGCCCCGACCTGACGCCGCTGATATAGTCTGCCCATGCCATCGAGAACCAAACCCCAAGGGTTCCTGGCGCCACAGGAGCAGACTAGCGATGAGTGACCTGGGCGCTCTTCTCCGTGAGGGTCGCGAAGCCCGCGGCCTTACCTTGGCCCAGGTTGAGGATGACACCCACATCCGCCGGGCCTATCTGGAAGCCCTCGAAGAGGGTCGCCGGAATGAACTCCCCGACAAGGTGTTCGCCCGCGGCTTGGTCTCCACCTATGGGCGGTACCTTGGCCTCGATAGGGAAGAGGTCCGGCGCCTGTATGACCGCGAGTTCGGCCTGGCCGTCACTCCCATCGTACCGGACTCCCACCAGCCCATCAGCGTCCCTCTTCGTCTGCCCGCGCGCGGACAAGCGATCACCCTCATTCTCGGTACACTAGCCCTGGTTGTCGCTCTGGCAACCTGGTGGTATTGGCCTGTCGTCGAGCCTTGGGGGCAGTGGCTGGTACGCACGGTGGAGTCTGCCCTCGGCGGCCCCGGGCCGGCTCCTCTCGCAGAGGCCACGCTGGCCGTAGAGGGGTCCAACGACACCGCCGGCCCAGCCATCCCCGCGGTCGAGGCTACGGCCACCGCCCTACCGACGCCGGTCTCCGAGGCCCTGCCTCTGCCCACTCCGGCTCCCACCGCCACCCACACTCCCCCGCCAGCGCCGCCCACGGTCACTCCCGCCCCTCAGTCCGGCATCCGTCTGGTGGCCAGGACCACCGGCGCCGCTTGGCTGCGGGTCGTCGCCGACGGCGCGGTGCTATACGAAGGCACCATGCAGGAGGGACAAGCGGCTGAGTGGGAGGCGCGAGAGCAGTTGCTGCTGCGGACCGGGAATGCCGGCGGTACCATCGTGGTGGTCAATGGCCAGGATCTCGGCCCTATGGGGCCGGCGGGGGAGATCGTGGAGCGAGTCTGGCTCTGGGGCGATGACGGCCTGGTTGAGGCCACTCCCGAGCCATGACCTCCATCTCCGTTGATCAGCGCTTCTGATGAGCGAGGCCTCGCTCCTCTTCGGCACCTCCGGCGTGCCTCGAAGCCTCACCGGAGCCTCCACCGAGGATGGGATACGTGAGATCGCCCGGCTCGAGCTGGGGGCGATGGAGTTGGCGTTCGGTCATCGCGTCAACATCAGTGCCGACCGGGCCCCCGAGATCAAGCGCCTGGCCCAGGAAGTGGGCGTGGCCCTCAGCGCTCACGCCTCCTACTACATCAATCTCAACTCCCACGACGCCCGGAAGGTCAAGGCCAGCCGCCAGCGCATACTCCAGGCAGCCAGAATCGGCTACCTCTGCGGCGCCACGGATATCGTCTTCCACGCCGCTTGGCGTCACGACGATCCCCCCGAGCAGGTCTCTGCCACCGTCCGCGAGCACCTGATCGAGCTCTCCGGCATCCTCGCTGATGAGAAGGTAGAGGTGTGCCTCCGGCCGGAGACCACCGGCAAGGTGGCCCAGTTCGGCGACCTTGACGAGTTGGTCGAGTTGGCGCATGATATCCCCAACGTGCATCCGTGTATTGACTTCGCGCACCTCCACGCTCGCGATGGTGGGGCCAACCGAGAAGAGGAGTTCGAGGGTATCCTCGACTTCGTGGAGCGTTCGCTTGGCCGCACTCCCATGCATCTGCACGTGAGCGGCATCAAGTATGGAGCGCGAGGCGAGCAGAGTCATCTGCTTCTGGACGAATCGGACTTCAACTACCAGGGTCTCTTGCGGGTTCTCCGTGAGAGATGCGTACAGGGACGGGTAATCTGTGAAAGCCCGGCCAATGATGCGGACGCGGTCAAGTTGAATCGCATCTGGAGCGACGGGGCTTCCCACTGTTAGGAGGGATGTGTAATGGCAACCAACGAAGAGATCATCCGTATGCTCTACGACGACCTAAGGGATGAGCACGGGGCCCTGATCCTCTATCTCCAACATGCCTACATGATCGGTGAGGGCGAAGAGGCGTGCGAGATCGAGCAGTCGGCCCGGGATGAGATGCGCCACTTCAAGTGGCTGGCCCAGGCCATAGTCCAGTTGGGCGGGCAACCCATCCTGGATCGCACCGAGATGGAGCTGGGGGGCAAGCGCCCCGCCGACTGGATGCAGCGGGATGTCCGGGCCGAAGAGGACGCCATCGCCCAGTACGAGGCCCACAAGGCCGCCATTGACGACGCTAAGATCAAGGCCCTCATTGACCGAATCCTCACCGATGAAAGGGCCCATCTGGGGGTCTTCACCTCTTTGCAGAGCAAGTACGCCCCTGGGGGCAAACGGGCGGCGGAGGAGCCGGTCATCTACGGCGGCGAGGTCACCGATCAGGTGGCGGCCATCGTGGACTACGCCACCAAGCACGAATACACGGTGGTCCTCCAGTACCTGTTCCACTCCTTCGCCACCCCCGATCACGAGGCCAGTCGGGAACTGGAGACCATTGCCATCAATGAGATGCAACACCTGGGCTGGTTCGGGGAGTACGCCGCCGGCTCCGGCCACTTCCCCCTTTTCGTACATCAGCCCGTGGACAAGGGCCGGGACACCCCGGATATGCTCCAGGCTGACCTTGAGGCGGAGAAGCAGGTGGAGGGCCAGTATGGCCGCCAGGTAACCCAGCTGGGCGACGCTCCTGAGCACGCGGAGTTGGTGGAGATACTGGAGCGGGCCCAAGACAACGAGAGATATCACATCCACACCTTCGGACGGCTGCTCGACCGGGCCGGGGCTGGTGAACCGCTCTGGCAACGCCCCGGTGTCGGCCCCACTCAACCGCCGGCCCTCGATCCCGCGCCCGAAGAGAGCGCTATTCCCGACGCCGATGCGCCATCGAGCGAAGATCGGGGCTCGGCCACGGGCCGCGGTCCCCTTACCCTAGGAAGTCTGATAGAATAGGCACGGCTTGGAATTGGCAATACATCATAGCTGGAGGTATGAAATGGATCTTCTTATGCGCGATGACGCTCCCCTTACCGAACAAGAGTGGCAGGCCATTGACGAGGCCGTCCTGCGCACCGCCAAGGCGAACCTGGTGGGCCGGCGCTTTCTGAAGCTCTATGGTCCTCTGGGCCTCGGGGTACAGGCGGTCTGGGTGGACCAGTATCGGGGGGTGACTCCCGGTCTCCTCACCACTTACGGCGAGGAAGGCGAGGAAGTCGAGATCGAGCCGGAGAATCGTACCCTTGTCCCCCTCATGATGCTCTACAAGGACTTCCGAGTTTTCTGGCGCGACATCGCCACCGCTCGGGAACTAGGCACTCCCCTGGACACCTCTGCCGCCTCGGCGGCCGCCGCCATGCTCGCCCGCGCCGAGGATCAGCTCATCCTCCGTGGCGCACCCGATGTCCCCGGCATCATGACGGTGAGCGGCCATGCTTCCGTAGCCAAGGAAGGAATGTGGGAAGAGCCGGGCAGCGGACTGGCCACCGTGGCTCGGGCGCGGGAAGTGCTGGTAGGGAACGCTGCCATGGGCCCCTACGCCCTGGTCCTGTCTCCCGACCTCTACGCCCGGCTGCTGCGGGTGATGGGTCAGGGCGGGCGGCTCGAGATCGAGATCCTTCAGTCGGTCGCCGACGCCGGCGTCTTCCAGACCCCGGTGCTGGGCCAGGGCGAGGGCGTCCTCATCTCCACCAGCCCCGACGTGGCGGACCTGGCCATTGCCCAAGATATGCGAGTGGCCTATAAGGGAGCGGAGAACCTGAACCACTCCATGCGCATCTTCGAGAGCCTGGCCCCGCGCATCCGCCGGCCTCAGGGCATCTGTGTCCTCGAGTGACCGGGCGAAGGGCGAAGCGCCGCTTACATTGATAGCCGGCAGGACATCATAGGAGGAACCACTAGATGACCGGAAGCACCCATGAAGCCGCCCTGGCGGCGCTGGCCTGGGCCATCATCAACGAGCAAGATGGCCGTCGCTATTACTCCAAGATTGCGGATCACGTGAGGGACGACAAGGGCCGGCAGATGTTCCACGGCCTCGCTGAGGATGAGATTCACCACTACCACATCCTCGTCGCTGAGTACTTGAGCCTCAGGGATTCGGGCCAATGGATGCCCATCGCACAGGCCAAGAAGGCCTCCGTGCCGGCTATCGAGGACTTCACCGTGTCCGAGAGCGACTTCCCGGGCGAGACTCTCTCTCAGGAGCGCCTCTTCCCCAATCCCGATGACGTCATACCCAGCCTGAAGGCCGGCACCGGGGACGGAGAGGCCATTGACCTCGCCCTCAAGGCCGAGCAACGCGGCTATGAGATCTATAAGCAGGCATACGAGGAGGCCGGCGATCCCGGCGCCAAGGCCGCCTACAAGCTGCTGATGGACGAGGAAAACCGCCACTATGAGTGGCTTCAGAAGAGCCAGAGATACCTGCTAGACAACGATACCTACTGGGACGACAGCGAGCTCCCCTTCTTTACCGCCTAAGTAGGCCATAGACAGAGGCCTGAGCCGACGATCCCCGGCATCGCGCATACTGCCGTCGGGGATCGTCGGCATCCTTAACCAAATCACCAGACCCAGCGAGGAGAAATGACCGCCCCCGAACAAGCGTTAGAGAAGCAGTTGGAGATCCTTCGTCTCGCCCTACAGAACGAGATCGAGACTCGGGCCTTCTACCTCCGAGCTCAGGAGACCGTGAAGTCCGAGAAGGCCAGGGATATGTTCTCCTCCCTCGCCAACGACGAGCGGACCCATGAGGAGTTGCTGGCCTCCCAGGCCGAAGCCCTCCAGGAAGGTAGTGGGTGGATGGTGCCCACGGCGGCCGACGACCCCGATTACTCGCCGGAGGACCTGCCCGCGAGAATGGCCGTGGTCGAGGCTGACGTGCATCCGGAGGATTCCGACCTGGACGCCGTCTCCTATGGCCTACGACTGGAGATCAACTCCCACACCTTCTACAGCGATGCCGCCAAGCAGGCGGACGTCGAGGAAGCCCGTTCCCTGTACGATCAGTTGGCACGGATGGAACGACGCCATTTCGAGATTCTCTACCTCCAGTACGAGGATCTCGTCCGTACTGGGCCCATAACCGGCTATCTCGAGAGCGAGGCTTGACCGGAACCATCATCAACACCGGCGCCGTCCTAAGTGGCGGCGCCGCCGGGCTGGTCCTCGGAAGCCGAGTCCCCGCTCGAGCCCGCGAGACCCTGATGGATGGCATCGGGC
>JBBQIE010000149.1:0-5928 GCA_038324625.1 Anaerolineae bacterium
ATCAACACTCATCAGGACCTCCAGAGAGAGACTAGCCACAGAGACACGGAGACACGGAGACACGGAGAAGAACAGAACTGGGTGATCTGTCAGGCTCCCTTCTGCCCTTCTCCGTGCCTCTGTGCCTCCGTGGCCAATCCCTTTCGTGTTTTCGCCCCTTTCGCGTCGTTCGTGATCCCGTTCGTGATCCAAGCGCTAGTCCGCGTCCAGGACCGCGCGCACCTTGCGGGCCAGGGCGCTGACGGTGAAGGGTTTCTGCAAGAACGCCGTCCCCGCGCTCAACACCCCCCGGTGGACGATGCCGTTGTCAGTGTACCCGGACACGAAGAGCACCGGCAGGTTGGGGAGCCGCTCGCGGAGGGTGTCCGCCAGTTCCTTGCCGCCCATCCGCGGCATAACCACGTCCGTAACCAACAGGCCGATCTCCTGGCCGTGCTCCTCGGCGATCTCCAAGGCCTTCTGCCCCTCGGACGCCTCCAGCACCGTGTAGCCCTGCTCCCGCAGCAGCCGGCAGACCACGTTCCGCACCCCGGACTCGTCCTCTACCACCAGGACCGTCTCCTCCCCCCTGGGCAAGAAGCCGGTGTCGTCCCGGCGAGGCATCCGCTCGGCGGCCCCAGCCACCCGCGGCAAGTAGATCTTGAAAGTAGCCCCGTGGCCCGGTTCGCTATACACCCAGATGCTGCCCCCATGCTGGCGGACAATGCCATAGGTGGTGGCCAGGCCCAGGCCGGTGCCCTTGCCCGCCTGCTTGGTGGTGAAGAAGGGCTCGAAGAGATGCGCCTTCACCTCCGGGGTCATGCCGGTACCGGTGTCGCTCACCGCCAACAGCACGTAGGGCCCGGGAGCGGTATCGAGGTGACCGCGGGTGTAGTCCTCGTCCAGGTCCACCAGGGCCGTCTCCATGGTCAACGTGCCCTCGTCAGGCATGGCATCGCGGGCGTTGACCACCAGGTTGATGAGGACTTGCTCCAGCTGCACGGGGTCGGCCCGGACTACCGGCGGCATCGGCGAGGCCACCGTGACCAACTCGATATTCTCCCCGATAAGCCGCCGCAAGAGCTTGCCGGCATTGAACATCAGCTCATTCAGATCCAAGTCTCTCGGCTCGATGATCTGACGCCGGGAGAAAGCCAGAAGCTGCTGGGTGAGGCTGCTAGCGCGGTCGGAGGCCTTCAGCACCTGCTCCACGTCCGAGCGGGTCACGTCCCCCACGGGCAGGGACTCCAGGGCGAATTGGGCGTGACCGATGATGGCGGTGAGGAGGTTGTTGAAGTCGTGGGCGATGCCTCCCGCCAGTTGGCCCACCATCTCCATCTTCTGGGACTGCCGCAACTGCTCTTCCAGCCGCATCCGCTCGGTGATGTCGTGGCCGGTGGCCAGGAAGCCTATCACCTCGCCGTCCGCGGCCCTCGAGGTGGCCCCATACCACTCGATCAGACGCTCTCGGCCATCGGCGGCCAGGACCGGGTTGGTGTATCCCTGAACGCTGCCCTCCTTCAGAGACTGAGCGAACACCCCGCGAATGTTGCCCCGCTCCCGTTCGGGCACCAAGGTCCCCACCCAGTCTACCCCCCGGGCTTGCTCGGAGGTCATGCCGGTGAGTTGCTCGGCAAAGGCGTTGAGCGAGAGCACCCGACCCTCGAGGTCGAGAAGGACGATCACGGCCCGAGCGGTATCGAGCAGGCTCTGGGCAAAGTCCCGCTCTTGCCGGACCTCCTCCTCCGCCTGCTTGCGAATCATGCCCATGGCGATCTGGCTGGAGGCGAAGTCGAGTAGGTCCCGCTCCCTTTCGCTGTAGGTCACCGCCGGGTCGTAGCTCTGCACGGCAATGACCCCGAAGGACCGACCGGCGTCATCCTTCAGGGGAGCGGCCAGGTAGCTCTCCGGTATGGCCCCGTGGACGCTCACCTCGCCCTGGGCATCCAAGGCCCAGATGTCCTCGGCCGTGGCCAGGATGGCCGTGCCCGTGCGCAGGACGTACTCTGTCATCCCGCGCCAGGCCCGGCGCGATTGGTGCGGGAATGACGACTCGTACTGGTCCGCATGGTAGGGAAGGCTCACCGAGTCCGTCTTGGCGTCATAGAGAGCCACGTAGAGGTTGTCGGCCGGCATCAGCCGGCGCACGATCCCGTGGATGGAGGCGCACAATTCCTCGCGGCTGCCGGCGACCAGGGCTGCCTGGGCCAGGCCGTACATGGCCGCCCGCCCTTCCTCCGACTGCTTCCGCTCGGTGATGTCGGTGATGAACCCCTCCAGGATCGAGGATCCCGGGCCGGTGGCTCGGCCCCGCTCCCACACCCACTTCTCCCGACCGTCCCGGGTCCGAATGCGATACTCCACTTGGAATAGCTCGTCGTGGGCGATGCCGGCCTTCACTTGAGCCCGCACCATTTGTCGGTCCTCCAGGTGGATCACCTCCCGATAGGGGAGAACGGCGTTCTCCAACAGGTCCTCGGGGGTGTAGCCCGTCAAGTCGAGACAGCCGTCGCTGACGTAGGCCATGGTCCAATGCGCGTCATTGCGGCAGCGGTACACCATTCCCGGTAGGTTACCCATGAGCGTGTCCAGGAACCGTTCCCGCTCGCGCAGAGCCTCCTCGACCCGCTTCAGATCGCTGACATCTCGCGAGGTGCTGAGGACCGTGGCTACCGACCCATCCTCGGCAAACTCCGGCACCAGGAGCCAGTCCAAAGCTAAGACACCTTCAGTCCCGGGGAAGGAGCGCAACTCCCGATGCGGCCGGCCGGTCTCGAACGTCCTCGCCACCGCCACGTCCCAGCGGTCGGTATACTGAGGCGCCAGGCCGCTCTCCCGATAGGTACGCCCGAGGTATTCCTCCGGCGGCCGCCCGGTCAAGTTGCGGATGGCCGGGTTCACGTACAGCACCCGGTTCTCCCGATCGAAGCGGCTGATTACATCCCCGGAATGCTCGGCAAGAGCCCGGAACTGGGCCTCGCTCTCGCGCAAGGCCCTCTCCGCCGCTCGGCGCTCCTGCATCTCCCGCTGCAGCAGATCGAAAGTCTGAGCGTTCTTGAGAGCGGTGGCAGCATAGGCAGCGAAGGTCTCCGCCAAAGTCAGGTCTTCCTCGGTGAAGCTGACCCCGAGGCGATTCAGGCACATGGCCCCCAGCACCCGGTCATCCACGATGAAGGGAGCGGCAATCACTCTCTCCCGCTGACCCACCTCGGCCGGGGTGCCGGGGATCTGGTGGCCCAGGGGGTGCCCCGGGGCGTCGTTGAAGACCACCCCCCGGCGCAGCTGGACGGCCCTCCCGGTGAAGCTATGGCTTACCGGGAGTGGGGTGGCCAAGATCTCCTCTTCATAGGGAGGCTCGATGGACACCACCGGCCGGAGGGTCTCGCCGTCGGCCTCCAGCAGGTAGATGGCGCAGCCGAAGGCTCGCAGCAGCCGCCGGGCATCGCCGCCGATGCGCTGGAGGACCTCATTCAGGTCCAAACTGTCGGTCAGGCCCCTGGCCGTCTGGAGCAGGCCGGCCTGCCATTCCACCCGGGCCCGCAGGGTCTCTTCCACCCGGCTTCGGCGCAGAGCGCTGCCGATGATGTCCGCCACCACCGCCAGCAGTTCCAGATCCTCCGGGGACCAGGCCCGAGGCTCAACCACCGAGTCGAAGCCGAGGAAGCCCAGAAGTTCCTCCCCGGAGGAGATGGGCATGACCACCAGCGACTGTATGCCCTGAGCCTCCAGCACCCCTCTCTCCGCCGATGCTTCCTCCGGCATGGCAGCCACCAAGGGGACGTAGATGGTCTTCAGGCGCCGCAGGTGCTCCATCCACCAGGGAACGGCGCTGGTGGGAAGATCCTGGAGAGACTCCCGTTGGGGCTCAATCCCCACATCGCACCACTCGTGAGTGTTGTCCATCCGGGCGCCCTGTTCCCGGAAGCGGAACACGTAGCACCGATCCACCCCCGCCAGCTCTCCAAGAGCGGCCAGGGTCCGGTCAGTAGCGACATCCACCTCGTGGGCAACGGCGGTGAGGAAATCATGTTCGATCCCGGTTACCAGACGCTCCATCCGTAGCCGGCGCTCGATCCCCTCTTCCGCTCGCCGGCGGTCGGTGACGTCCCGGGAAATGGTGCCCAGGGCCATCCCCGTCTCGCCTCGGCTGGCAAACACCGAGGTCTGAATGAAACGCTCTTCGCCATCGGGCCGTCTGAGCCGAGTTTCGATCATCCGGTAATCGTGGGGAATCTCCTCGCGCTCCAGGAAATCCAGAATGATGCCCCGAATCCGCTCTTGGGCCTCGGGGCTTCGCCTATCTTCGGGCAGGGCCAGGAGCTGAACTTCCCAGGCCGCCCGGCCCAGCACCTCCGCCCGCGGAAACCCGAAGACAGCCTCAGCGCCCGGGTTCCACTCGATGATCCGGGCCCTCTCGTCCAGCAGGACGATGGCATCATCCGATTGCCACAAGCCGGCGGCCAGCGCCGCCTGATGGAGAGGCAAGGCTGACTCGCCCTCTCGCTCCAACCCGTCCACCGTTCCCCCCGGCTCGATCAAGTGGCTCCTCCAACCATCCCCACGCCCTCACCCTACCGGTACTCCCGCACCGCCTCGTACAGGGCCACCAGGTTCTCCACCGGAATCCCCGCCTGCACGTTGTGGATGGCGGCGAAGACGAACCCACCCCCGGGAGCGAACACCTCTATCCGCTCCCGCACCTCTCGCCGGATCTCCTCCGGCCTGCCGAAGGGCAGGGTCCGCTGAGTGTCCACCCCCCCTCCCCAGAAGGTCAACCGCTCCCCGAACTCCCCCTTCAGCTCCCTCGGGTCCATCTCCGCCGCCGAGCACTGTACGGGGTTCTCGATGTCGAACCCCGCCTCGATGAAGTCGGGCAGCAGGGCTCGCACCGAGCCACAGGAGTGGATGAAGGTCTTCCAGGTGGTGTTCTGGTGTACCCAGTCGTTCACCACCTTGTGGAAGGGCATGAAGAGCTCCCGGTAGGTCCGCGGGGAGACGAAGGGCCCGTGCTGAGCCCCGAAGTCGGTGCCGGTGACGAAGGCCACGTCCACTCTCTCCCCCACCACGGCATGAATCCGCTCCAGGTTGGCGATGCCGATCTCGCACTGGCGCTCGAACACCCTATAGATGTAATCCCGCCGGGCCACGGTGCTGACGTACCACTCCTCCACGTCCCGGATGCCCTTGGGGTGCTTCAGCCAGGGCGCCGGCACCAGGGCGATGTCCCCGAACCCGGTCCCCCCGAAGTTGGCCACGATGCCCTTGTCGGTCTCGGAGTACAGCCGCTCCGCCTCCCCGGCGAAGTAGTCCAAGTCCGTATCGGCAATGGGGCCGAACTCCTGAAGGTTGTCCTCCGGATCCAGCCTCTCCTCGTCAATGGGCTCCTGGCGGATGATAGCATCGAAGTAGAATCCCCCGGCCGGCATCCGCCCACTGGGGGCGACGGACTCATCTCCCTCGGGATACATGAGCACGCTGCCGTCGGGCTCGGGCCGGGTGTTGAACCCGGCGGGAACCAGCACCGGGGTGCCGTCGAACAAGACCCAGGGTTTCCAGCCCTCGTTCCGGAAGCCGAACAGAGTCCGTGGGCTGCTGAACCCGACCACGTCCACCCCCAGGGCCTCCTGGAGATCGGGGGCGACCTCGCCCAGCATCTGGAAGGGCTCGATCACCTTCACCGGGGTGCCGGGTCGGTCCAACTCCAGGGCCTGCCGCAGCCGGTATACCGAACTGACGTGCATCCCCGTGGTCGGGGTGGCGCCCAGGTCCAGGGGCACCCGGTCCGGGTCTCGGTGGGACAAAGCTAATCGCAGACGCTCTCGCGACGTCATGTTCACTCCTTGCTGCTACTTCGCTCGACCAAGGGCGTATCTCATTTTCGGGCCAGGGCGGGGGACCGGGCTTCGCCGCCTCGCACCAGCGCGTCATGTTGAGCGCAGCGAAACATCT
>JBBQIE010000150.1:0-5915 GCA_038324625.1 Anaerolineae bacterium
TCCGAGCTCACCGATGATGATGTGATCATCCGGTACGAGAAAGGCGAGATCGTGGGCATCACCGTGCTCAACGCCAGCAAGCGGGGGGCGGCACCTGACTGATTGGTGATGAGCCTTACACGCGAGGACAAGACATGCCGACAGCGAAGATACAGTTTATCGTGGACTCCAGGGGTGTGAAGAAAGCCGTGATTCTGCCCATCCTGGATTACAACCGGCTCCTCGAAGACCGGCATGATCGGGTGGTGGCGGCTAAGCGGCGAGACGAGGAATGCGTGAGCCTCGCCGAAGTCAGGCGTCGGCTACAGGAGGACGGATTCTGCCTTTGAGCACCGGCAACCGCATCTACTACGCCGACAATCTCGAGGTCCTGCGGGCTCTGCCGGACGGGGTGGCCGACCTCATCTACATAGACCCGCCCTTTAACACCGGCCGCGACCAGGCGAGCCGGCGCATCCGGGTGGTGCAGTCAGCGGAGGGCGACCGGACCGGCTTCGGGGGCAGGCGCTACCGGACCGTGCCCCTCGGCGATCGC
Organism: Anaerolineae bacterium; assembly: GCA_038324625.1. Lineage (GTDB taxonomy): Bacteria > Chloroflexota > Anaerolineae > DRVO01 > DRVO01 > JBBQIE01. The sequence goes on from JBBQIE010000150.1 coordinate 536, forward strand.
TCCTTTGCCGACTCCTGGGACGACTACCTGGACTTCCTGGCTCCCCGGCTGGAGGAGGCCCACCGGGTACTGGCCCCGGAGGGCAGCTTCTACTGCCACCTGGACTATCGCGAGGTCCACTATGTCAAGGTGCTCCTGGACGCCATCTTCGGGAGGGACCGCTTCCTCAATGAGATCATCTGGGCCTACGACTTCGGAGGCAGGAGCAAGCGGCGGTGGCCGGCCAAGCACGACACCATACTCCTGTACGTCAAGGACCCCGCCCACTACACCTTCGACGCTGAGGCCGTGGACCGCGTACCCTACATGGCCCCGGGCCTGGTGGGGCCGGAGAAGGCCGCCCGCGGCAAGTTGCCCACCGACGTCTGGTGGCACACCATAGTGCCCACCAGTGGGAGCGAACGGACCGGCTATCCCACCCAGAAGCCGTTGGGCATCCTCCGGCGGATCGTGGCCGCTTCCTCCCGACCGGGCGATCTGGTGCTGGACTGCTTCGCCGGCAGCGGCACCACCGGCGCGGCGGCACACGAGTTGCAGCGTCGGTTCCTGCTGGTTGACGACAATCATGAAGCCCTCGAGACCATGGCCCGGCGCTTCGCCGGGATCGCGGATATCGAGTGGATCGGGTTCGACCCCGCCTCCATCCCGGTCGAGCCCCAAGGGATGAACGCCGGATGAGCGACGAAGTGATCCGATGCAGCGTGGGCGTGACCGCCTACAACGAAGAGGCCAACATGGGCCGCCTGCTGCAGGCCCTGCTCGACCAGGAACTCCACGTCGTCGAGATAACCGAGATCATCGTGGTGGCCTCGGCCTGCACCGACCGCACCGAGGAGATCGTGCGGGAGTTCATGGCCCGTGACCCCCGCATCCGGCTCTACTGCCAGGCGCGCCGAGAGGGGAAAACCTCCGCCGTCAACCTCTTCCTCAAGCACGCGGTCGAGGACATCTGCGTGGTGGAGAGCGGGGATACCATGCCCGGGCCGGGCACCATCGAGAGCCTGGTGACCATGTTCCAGGACCCGAAGGTGGGCATGACCGGGGCCCACAAGGTACCGGTCAATACCCCGGAGCACATCGTCGGCTTCCTCAGCCACCTGCGGCTTTCCATGGAGCACAACCTCTGCCTGGAGATCCCCCGTCTGGGCGAGCTGATCGCTTTCCGAAAGGTCTTCGACGCCATCCCCCCTGATGTGGCCATGGATGAGGCCTTCGTGGAGAGCCTGGTCATCAAGCGGGGAATGCAGGTCCTCTATGCCCCCGATGCCGTGGTCTACAACCTGGGGCCCGAGTCCTTCACCGACTTCGTGCGCCAACGGCGGCGCAACTATGCCGGGCACCTGCATCTGCGCAACAAGTACGGCCACAAGGTATCCAGCCTGGACAACCGGCTGGTGATGCGGGTGGCCTGGCGTGAGGTGCGGTCGGCCCTGTGGCTGCTCTACGCCCTGGGGGTGCTGGCCTTCGTCGAGATCACCTCCCGCATCCTCGGCAGCTACGACTACTACATCCGTCGCCGCACCCACGTCATCTGGGACATGGCCTGGAGTCAGAAGGGCGACGTCGGAGCCCGAGCCGAGACTGCCGGTAGCGCCAAGGCCGGCCAGGAACCCTCTCCGGCAGCCCAAGGCCGCCCCGAGGGATGACCAACCTACTCGCTCTGGGGCCACCCCCATGCGACTGAAGCCCCTAGATATCCTCAAGGTAGCCGTCAGCCTGGTGCTCATCGGCTACCTTCTGTGGCGGGTGGACCTGCACTCGGTGGCTCAGGCGGCCCGAGGCGCCGACTACCTCCTCCTGGCGGGGGCACTGGCCCTGTACTTCGGGGCCATCGCCCTGAACACCGTCAAGTGGATGATCCTCCTGCGGGGCCAGGGAGCCCCGGTCCCCTACTCCGATCTTCTCGCCTTCAACTTCACCGGCCTCTTCTTCGGGAACTTCCTGCCCACCAACGTGGGAGGGGATCTGGTGCGGGGCTACGACCTAGCCCGATATCTCAGCCGGGCCGAGGACGCCGCCATCTCCGTCCTGGTGGATCGCCTGGTTGGCCTGACCGCCTTCATCGTCAGTGCCGCCGCCATGGCCCTAGTGGCCGTCTTCGCCTGGGGCCGCCGGGACCTGCTCACCCTGTCGGTCATAGTCTGGGCCGCCTGCCTGGCCGCCCTGATGGGGTTGGCGGTCCTCTTCAGTCACCGGCTGCGGCTGCTGGTGGGGAGACTCTTCCGGCTGCCGTTCCTCTCCCGGCTGGCGCCCATCTACGAGCGGCTGTCCTTGGCCCTCCAGGCCTACCGGGATCGCCCCGGCGCCTTGGCCCGCGCCTTCCTGGTCGGCCTAGTGGTGATACTGGTCTCCAACCTGGTGAACTGGCTGGTCTCCGAGGCGGTCGGCGCCGGGATACCCCTGCAGTACATCTTCCTCTTCAACCCGGTGCTGGCCTTCGCCCCTCTGGTCATCCCCTCTCTGGGGGGCCTGGGGGTGAACCAAGGGGCCTACGACCTGCTCTACGCCAACCTGGGGGGAGTGACCAGCCCGGCCGGCGCCCTCACCGTCTCCCTGATGATGCAGCTCATCATCTACGTCAGCAGCCTCCCCGGCGGGGTGCTGTGGCTTCGGAGGCGTCGTCGGGGAATGGCCGAAGTTGGGCACGCCTCGACAGTGAAGTAGCATAGAGTCGCACCCAGGACCTTCCGGACGGTCTCGGAACCAGCGCATCGGAGGTTCGGATATGTCATCCACGGTTATGGCTACGGTCGCGGAGATGCTCGCATCCCTGCCTGAGCCCTTGCAGGAGGAAGTGGCGCAGCATCTGCGGGAGTATATGGCGGATCTACAAGACGAGGCCGAGTGGCAGGCTCAGTTCGACCGCACTCAGCCACAACTCGTTGCCGCTGCCCGGCGAGCCAAGGCAGAAATGGCTGAGGGGCAAGTGGAGCCGTTGGACCATGAGCGGCTGTGAAGTCCGCCACCTTGCCGTCTTTCTGGGCCACGTACCGCGATCTCGATCAATCCGTGAGACCTGCCGCCAAGAAAGCCTTTCGCCTGTGGGCCCGGAACCCTTTCCATCCATCGCTGCGCTATAAGTGCATCAACCGTGAGGAGAGCATTTGGTCTGTGAGAGTCACGAGGGATTACAGAGCTATCGGCTTTGTGGAGAGCGATACGGTCACTTGGTTCTGGATCGGCAAACACTCGGACTACGAGCGGTTTTTCTCGTGAGCCAAACCCCATCCTTCGGCCATCAGCACGCCGTTCCCCGTCCCGGTCGCCAGAGCGCCCACGGAAACGTATCGTATGAATAGTATCCTCCTCGTGAGCCCGGCCTCCGCCGTGTGGGACTCGCGGGCCCACATCCACATGGGCCTGGGCTACCTGGCCGGCTCCCTCCTCAAACACGGCTACCAGGTGGAGATCTTCGAGGAGTCCGTCGAGGACGAGTCCCTGGCGGCCCGCCTGGAGCGCGGCTCCTACGACGTGGTGGGCATCTCCAGCCCCACCCCTCTCATCGAAGAGGCTTGGGGCGCCGCGGCGGTCGCCCGTCGAGCCGGGGCCATCACCATAATGGGCGGACCTCACCTCACCCTGCATCCCGAGGAGTCCCTGGGAAAGCCCTCGGTGGACCTGGTGGCCCGGGGGGAGGCCGAGGACGCCATCATCGAGGTGATGCGGGCCCTGGAGACCGACGGAGGCATCCTGCCCGATGGTCCCGAGGGCAAGCGTCGCTTCCAGTCGGAAGTCTGGCGCGGCATCGCCGGCCTCTCCTTCCGCGACCAATCCGGTCAAACGGTACACAACCCGGCCCGTCCCCTGCGCCAGGACATTGACGCCTTGCCCTGGCCCGCCTATCGCCTCTTTGGCATCGAGCGCTACACCAATCTACAGCCCCTCACCGACGGCCTGCAGAAGCACTCCCGCGCCTACACCATCCTCACCTCGCGGGGCTGCCCCTACCAGTGCATCTACTGCTCCAAGCCCATCACCGGCAACACCTGGCGGCCCCGACAGCCGGACAAGGTGGTGGAGGAGTGGGCCTACCTGGTGCGCGAGATGCAGGCCACCGAGATCGGGGTCACCGACGACGTATGGAACCTGGACCTGGATCGGGCCAAGGAGATCTGCCGCCTCCTGGTGGACGAGGGCCTGAGCTGCGTCCCCTGGGTGACCATCCACGGCATGAGGGCCGACCACACCGACCTGGAGCTGTTCCAACTGATGAAGCGGGCCGGTTGCAAGCGGGTCGGCTTCGGGGTCGAGAGCGGCAACCAGGCCATCCTCGACTCCATCAAGAAGCGGCAGCGGATCGAGGACGTGCGCACCGCCTTCGCCAACGCCAAGGAAGCGGGCCTGGAGACCATGGGCTTCTTCATCTTCGGCCTCCCCGATGAGACCGAGGCCACCATGGACGACACCATCCGCCTGGCCCTCGAACTCGATCCCGACCTGGCCAACTTCATGATGGCCGACCCCCTTCCCGGCACCGAGCTGTACGCCATGGTGGAGGAGAAGGGCCGCATGTTGGCCCAGGGCTACCACGACCTGGCCATCCACGGGGAGCACGCCCGCTTCGAGATGGGCGACATGACCGGGGAGCTGGTAGAGCGGAAGTTCCACGAGGCCTACCGGCGCTTCTACTTCCGCCCCCGACGCATCTGGCAGCGGGCCAAGTCCCCCGACACCTGGCGCCGCCTGCCGACGTACCTAGCCAACTTCGGACGGTTCTTCCTCAAGCAGTAGAAATCGTCCTCGGGTGAGGCTCACCCGAGGACGAGATATGCCTGAGGAACTCCGACGCTATCTTGGGATGGCTATCTGCCGGTGGTCGGTTACCTTCAGATCCAGGGCGACGATCTCCACGTCGGACTGCACGTCGAAGACGATCACGCAGTGCCCCGTGTCCCCGGGGTTGGCCTCGTCGCAGGTGAACTTCAGCTCTTCGAATAGGCGTCCGGTATCGTCCACGCCTTGGGTACTATACGCATCAAGCGTCGCCTGTTCGCTGCCGGAGTTGGTGACGTCTAGGTCGACCACCACGAGCTTGTTCTTGTCGCTGCTTGGCTCGAACTTCTCCGTTCGCCCTTGATAGTAGCCCGCGAGGCTAACTGCCGTCTCTTCGGTGTACTCGTTGATCTCCAGGATCTCCACCGCCAGCCCGCCGACCCGCGCCGCGCTGGGCACGGTCACCAGGCTGCTCGTGAGCGGCACCGTGGAGTCAATGTCCACCGTGATGGGCACTTTCATGAGGTACTGCTGGCCGTCAATCTCCACCGTGATGCTGGCCACGCTCTCGAAGGAGTCGGTGATGCCGACCTCAGCCCCACCGTCGGTGAAGACGAGTTCGATGATATCGGCGGCGCTCCCCTGGGCGAAGACGATAGCGGGGATG
>JBBQIE010000151.1:0-5910 GCA_038324625.1 Anaerolineae bacterium
TAGGTCCCAGCGGATCTCTCCCTTCTGCGGCTCGATCAGTTTCCACTCTACCTGTTGCTTCACCCAGCCGGCGTGCAACCCGGCAGCGGCGTCCAGCACCGCCCCCAGGTCCTGGTGTATCAGGTGAGCGCAGAGGCCGAGGGTGGCCGGTGCCGCGGTACCGGCCGAGGGCGGGGCGGTGGGTGAGGGCGCGGGAGCCGGCACCTCAGCCCCGGCATCCTGCCCGCGACCGGGGATGGTCAGGCGTTGGCCCGCCCGGATGAGGGAGGGGTTCCAGATGCCATTGGCACTGGTCAGGTCCTCCAGAGTCACCCCATACTCCAGGGCGATCCCGATGAGGGTCTCCCCGGGCCGGACCACGTGTTCCACCGGTGCGGCTGCCGGTCCGCCATTCTCGGCAGGAGTAGCAGGAGGCTCCGGCGCCGTAGGATCTTGACCGGCGCCGGGGATCACCAGCACCTGCCCCGGCTGTATCAGGTCGGCGTTGGCTATCCCGTTGGCGGCGGCAAGCTCATAGAGATCCAGCCCATAGTAGAGGGCGATAGCATAGAGCGACTCGCCGAACGCCACCGTATGTGTGCGACCACCACCGCCCGCGACCGGCGCCGGAGCCACGGGGCCGGGGTCAGCCGCGAGCCCGGGCTGGGGTATGATCAGCAGCTGGCCGGCCTGTATGAGATGGGCATTGGTTAAGCCGTTGGCCAGCAGCAGATCGTCCACACTGACCCCGTAGGTGAGGGATATGCTGCTGAGGGTCTCCCCCCAGGTGACGAGATGGACGGGCCGCAGTGGCTCCTGCGCCGCCGTCGCCACCGGCGCTATGGCACCGAGGAGGGTGCCAAGCAATAGGAGTAGCGAGGCCAGGTAACGTAGCGTTCCTGCCAATGTATGGGCTGCCTGGGACCGTAACCCTGGGATCAGCATGCCTTGTTCTCGTCTCCTCAACGGGATGCCGTGACTTTGATGACTTTGCCCTCGCCGTCCAGCACCAGGCGGACCCGCTGGGTGCTGCCGGCCCCGGCGCCGGTGAAATCGAACACGTGCTGGCAGGCGGATCCCGGGGTCTTGGCCTGTCGCTCCGACCGGGTGGCCCCGGCCTGACTCAGCGAGGGGAAGCGATCGGACACGTAGGCTTTGGCTATTCGCTCCAGCTCATCCGGTGACTTCATCGGTCCTCCAAGGCTCGCCTATGAGAGCACTCCTCTCGCTTTGCGGAGGAAAGTGGGTATCTCCAGGCCGCGCGGTCCGCCGGGGCCGCTGGCTTCCTCCTCGCGCCCAGGCCCAGCCATGACCGGCACGGGGTCGGCGCTGCGCACCCGGGCCAGTCTCTCTTCGAACTCCCTGGGCACCGATATGGGGTTCTTCGGTTGCGTCTCCGCCGTCGGGCGCCGGGGCCGGTCTGCTGTGAGGAGGCGCGAAGTGGGGACAGCTCTGGCGGCCGAAGCCGCCGCGGTGACCCCGGTGGCGATAAGGGTGATCTGCAGGCGCTCGCCCATGGAGTTGTCAATGGCGGCACCGAAGATAACCTCGGCTTCTTCGCTGGCATGTTGGACGATGTAGTCCACCGCTTGACCGGCCTCGTGCAGGGTCATGTCCGGCCCGCCGACCACGTTCACCAGCAGGCCCTTGGCCCCGTTGATGGAGTCCGAGTCCACCAGGGGATTGGTGATGGCCAACTGCGCTGCTTCCACCGCGCGCTCGGGGCCTTTGGCCTCGGCGATGGACATGTGACTGATGCCGCCCTGGGTCATGATCCGTCGCACGTCGGCGAAGTCCACGTTGATGAGGCCGGGGCGAGTGATGACCTCGGAAATGCCCTGGATGCCCTGGCGGAGGACGTCGTCGGCGATGCGGAAGGCCACGTCCAGGGTCACCTTGTCGGAAGCGAAGGACAGCAGCCTATCGTTAGGAACGACGATCAGGGTGTCCACGTGCTTCGCTAGTTCGGCCAGGGACTCCTCTGCCACCTGGCGACGGCGGTAGCCCTCGAAGGAGAAGGGCTTGGTGACCACGGCCACGGTCAGGGCCCCCTGGGCTTTGGCGACATCGCCCACCACCGGGGCGGCGCCGCTGCCGGTGCCGCCACCCATGCCGGCGGCGATGAAGACGAGGTCAGAGCCCTCCAGGGCCCGACCGATCTCCTCGACGGAGAGTTTGGCTGCCTCGGCGTCCCGGCCGGGGTTGCCCCCGGCTCCCAGCCCCCGAGTCCGAGGGCCGCCCAGGCAGATGCGCCGCTGGGCATCGGTCCTTTGCAGGGCCTGAGCGTCGGTGTTTAGGACCAAATATTCAACGTCGGGGATGTCAACGCTGATCATGCGGTCCACGGCGTTGCATCCTCCGCCGCCCACACCCACGACGGTAATCCTAACCGAGTTGGTCGTCTCTTTCATGTAAGGGCCCTCCTGGGTTGGCGGCTCAACTATAGCGAACGGTCTGCAGCTGCTCGGGGGCGCGGGAACGGAGGTCATCGAGGATGGCAGCTAGGTCATCCTCCAATCGAACGTAGATCGAGGAGGAGTACTCGATGGCAGCCGAGGCCATCTCTCGCGCTCGGCGTTCGCCGTCCTGCACTATCTCCTCCGCCTGCACCCGGGCCAGGGCGACGGCCTCGCTCTCGGCGGCCGCTTGCTCCAGTTGCTCGCGGCCCATGCGGCGAAGCTCCTCGGCTTCGGCCTCGGCCTGGGCCAGAATGCGCTCCCGCGAGCTCTTGAGGCGCTGGGCCTCGGCCAGCTCGGCGGGCAACGAGGCGCGGATGCGGTCTATGAGGTCCAGGCACACCGCCTGATCCACGAATGCCTTGCTGGTGAAGGGAACGTAATAGGCATCCGCCACCAGGCCCTCGAGTTCGTCCAGCATTTCGGTTAGCTGCATGTTCTCGCTCCCCTTGCTTCCCGGATGAGTCTATGACCGGGCATTCAGCGTGAGATCATCGTCTTGGTCACCCGCCCGCCGGTGATGGTGTACTTCACCATGGCCGTGCCCCCCGTGGGCAGCTCGCGGCTTAGGGACAGTACCAGGCCGTTTCCCCCGGTCAGCTGACTTCGACGGCACTGGGCAATACTCCTGCAAGTTCCTTGCCTGGAGCCCCTTTCCCGGCACCCCGGGGTGGCGAGAAGTGCTGCCGCCGCTTCCTCCAGTTCCCGGAGGAGGCCGGCTCTCACCGGCGCCGTCGGGGCGTCGGGGATGGCACGGGCGCAGATGACTTCGGCTGGGTTCTCCAGCAAGCGGGCCGCGTCCGGTGGTGGGGGAGCAGCGGCTGCCCGGGGGAATTGCAGTTGCAGACTGGGGTCGCCGACAAGGGTGAAGCTCAGGAGCGTCTTCTGGTCCTCGGCATCCAGGAAGCCCTGGCCATCCATCATGGCCCGGGCGAAGGCGAGTTTGGCCAGCAGGAAGGCCCTGCCGACCGGCGTGCCGGCCCGGACATAGCGCAGGAACTCGCGGACCAGCAGGTCGGCACCGGTGACCGGGGAGGAGAGGGCTCCGTAGGACATGGCGGTAGATCCCAGAAGAGCCGACGCGCCCATTCTAAGGTAGCGCCCGGCGATGCCGGCGGGGCCGAAGGTAGCCCCGTAGCAGGACTCGGTAACGATCAGGCTGCCAAACGCCTCTTGGGAGGCGATGTCAACCTGCCTGAGGGCCACGGGGAAATCCGGGTAGTAGGCGGCGAAGCTGGGGTCTAGTTGTCCGTGCCACTCCCGACCGTCGGGTTTGCCGTGCAGGTTGTAGTAGCGAACCGACGCCCCCGGTGTCGAGAGCCGATGGTAGTCCGGCCACTCCCAGGGCGGCGAGAGTCGCAGGGCCGCTTCTGAATCCAGGACCGAGAACACATCCTGGGCCGCCTGGCGCCAGACGCTGGCCGAGTAACCGAAGGCGCAAGGGCGGTCGGCCGGTAGCGTCCTTGGCCCGCCCGTGGCCGCGAGGCGCCGGATCATGGCCGTGAAAGTGCAGACCCGGGCCGCCCCATCGTTGGGAAGCCGGCTGACGACACGGTGGGGCCGGTACCAGTCGTCGCCACGGCAGCAGTAGGGAGCGTCGCTGGGTATTTGGGGGTCGGGGTCGTCCGCCGGGTTGGGAAGCTCGAAGTGGGGCACCACCCGGTGGCTACCGATGATCCAGACCAGGGCCGGTCCGGCGCCTAACCGAATCTCCAGGGACTCGATCAGGCCCCGGACGGCCCTGGGGTCATGGGGGTTGACGGAGCGGGCGTGAAAGGGGGCCAGGCTAGCCTCGTCGTCCACGTACACCAGCCAGGCGCCCCCCCTATCGAGCCCATTCCTCAGCCGCTGGAGGGCGCTATCTACCTCCCGGAAGCCCTCCGGACCGTAGGCACGGGTAAGCCCGGCCCGTGACGAGAGCAGAAGCAGGGGACTCTCACCGTCGCGGCTATCGCGCGGCGGCACGGGCATCGCCGGCCACCAGGTTGAGGGCGCTCACCGTCGCCAGTTGCTTGTAGGCCTCGGTGTTGGTCGGCTCCAGGCGCAGCACTTGGCGGAACATGCTCAGAGCCTCGGCGTACTCCTTGCGCCGCTTGTAGATGCGGCCGGCATTGAAGTAGTACTCCGGCTGGTCGCCGTCCAACTCCACGGCCCGGATGTATTGGGCTAGGGCCCGGTCGTGTTCGTTGCAGTGCTCGAACGTCAGTCCCAGTTGGTTGCGGGCCTCGGCATCCTTGGGTCGAAGGCCAATCACCCGGCGGAAGTGGTCCACCGACTTCTCGTAGTGCCCGATCTGCCGGCACAATTCGCCCATGGCATGATGGACGTCCACGTTGTCGTCTTCCAGGGACAGGGCCTGTTCCAGGGCCTGGACGGCCTCGTCCTGCCGCCCGAGGGCGGAGAGGGCCTGAGCCATGATCACATAGTTCTCCGGATCGGTGGCCTCCAGCGAGGCCGCCACCTGCGACTCTTCCAGGGCTTTCTTGGTATCGCCGGTGAGATAGAGCAGGGTGGCCAGTTCCTGATGGTGACGATGGCTCTTGGGTTCGCTGGCGATGGCCTGCTCGAAATGATGGGCGGCCTCCTCGCGTCGGCCCTCCTGGAACCGCAGGCGGCCTAGAGCGGCCTGCACCTCTCCCAGCTCGGGCTGGAGTTCGAGGGCCTTCTGCAGGTGTTCGCCGGCTTCGGTGAGGCGGCCCATCCCGGCAAGGCTGTTTCCCAACCCGATGTGATGGCGCGGGTTGCCGGGCTCCAGATCCGCGGCCCGACCGTAGGCCTGGGCCGCTCGAGCGGTTTCCCCGGCGCTTTCGTAGGCCTGAGCTAGCTCGGACACCCAGGCGGCATTGTCGCGAGCCAGATCGGTGGCGTGTTCCAGGGTCCGGGCCGCGGACTGGTGGCGCCTCATGCCGGTGTAGGCGGCGGCGGCATTACGGAGGTAGAGGGGGTTCTCCGGCTCTAGGCGGGAGGCATTCTGGAAGACCTCCAGAGCCGACTGGAAGCGACGCAGCTGCAAGTGGAGCTCACCAAGGTGGTTCCACCAGGCGGAGTGTGACCCATCGGCGGCGATCGCCTGGCGAAGGGGCTCCACAGCATCCGAGGTGCGCCCGATGTCCTCCAGGGAGCGGGATATCCGATATAGGGCGGCGGCGTCGCCGTCGGCCAGATCGGCGGCTCGCTGGAGGGCGGCGACCCCATGCTCCACGTCGCCGATCCGAGCCAGTAGTTGCCCGATCCTCAGGACGGTCTCCGCGTCCCCCGGCCGGGCCCGGTCGGCCAGCACTAACTCTCGCAGGGCCTCGCGCTGGCGCCCGGTCTCGATCAGCAGCCGGGCCATCCGCCGCCGTAGCCCAGCATCGTCCGGAGACTGCATCAGCGCGGTCCGGCAAATGTCGGCGGCTTCGGAGTGCCTTCCCAGGGCCGCCATAAGGCCGGCCACGGCGGCGTTGAAGCGCGCCTCCAGGGCCGGACTGGGTCG
>JBBQIE010000152.1:0-5885 GCA_038324625.1 Anaerolineae bacterium
TAGCCCGGGTGGCCACGGTGCTGGTCATCGCCTGCCCCCATGCCCTGGGCCTCGCTATCCCCCTGGTGGTGGCCCTCACCACCACCATCGGCGCCAACCACGGCATCCTGGTGCGGGACCGCCTGGCCATGGAGGAAGCCCGCCGGGTTGACACCATCATCTTCGACAAGACCGGCACCCTCACTCGCGGCGAGTTCGGAGTGGTGGGCCTGTCCACCGCTGAGGGTGTGGACCCCGATGAGGCTCTGGCCCTCACGGCAGCGGTGGAGGGCGACTCCGAGCATACCATCGCCCGCGGCAACCGTAGCTCCGCCGAGGAGAAGGGCCTGGTCCTGCCGGAGGTGGCCGACTTCGAGGCTCTCCAGGGGCGGGGCATTCGTGCCCGAAGCGGCGGCGTCGAGATCTACGTCGGAGGCCCCCGGCTGCTCGAGATGCTGGACCTCCAGCCACCGGCCCCCATCGCCGAGTTCGAGCAGGAGGCCAGCGGCAAGGAGCAGACCGTCGTCTATCTGGTGCGGGACGGTTCGGTGGCAGCGGCCTTCGCCCTAGCGGACGTCATCCGCCCCGAGAGCCGGGAAGCCGTGGACCGACTACACCGCATGGGCATCGAGGTGGCCATGCTCACCGGCGACAGCGAAGCCGTGGCCAAGGCCGTCGCCGAGGAACTGGGAATTGACCAGTACTTCGCCCAGGTTCTCCCTGAGAACAAGGACCAGAAGGTCAGGGATCTTCAGAAGCAAGTCAAGCGGGTGGCCATGGTGGGAGACGGGGTCAACGACGCTCCCGCCCTCACCCGCGCCGACGTGGGCATCGCCATCGGCAGCGGCACCGACGTGGCCATCGAATCGGCCGGCATAATCCTGGTCCGGAGCAATCCCCTCGACGTGGTGAGCGTGATAGACCTAAGCCGGGCTACCTACCGCAAGATGGTACAGAACCTGGCCTGGGCCACCGGCTACAACGTCATCGCCCTACCCCTGGCCGCCGGCGTGCTGGCACCCTTCGGCATTCTCCCCGGCCCCGCCGTGGGCGCCCTGTTCATGTCCCTCAGCACCATCATCGTCGCCATCAACGCCCAGACCCTCCGCCGCTGGGGTGGGAGCGATAGGGCCTAACCAGTCAGCCATCGCGAGCGGCAAGCCGCAGTCTGAGGTAGGTTACGGCCATGACGAAGTTTGTCGAAATGAACAGCTCATCGTGGGTGGGGTAGCCCCTCGACCGAGGTCGGGGCTGGAGGGCGCCTTCGCGCCGAGCGTCGGCCACTAGGCACGGCAGTGTCCGCTACGCCGACGCGCACTCACGCCAATGCCCGTGTCCGCGCAGGCGGGCACCCGGCCGTAGGCCCATCAGCCCCGACCTCGGTCGAGGGGCTCTTCGCGTGCGATGACCTGGTTATTTCGTCAACCTCCATCAGACCTAAGCGGAGCCCAGGCTAGCCCGGGCTCCGCGGAAGAGCGGCGATCTGCATCAGAGCCTGACGAGATCACACGCACTCCGTCCACGCCGTCCCCTCGGCTGACACCAGATGGACAACCACTGCCGCCGACGATATGCTACCGGCGATGCTGAGTCCATGGGCGGCCGGCGGATTGGACCCGCGGCCCGAGGGCCCTATAGGCAAATTGAAGCGTCTGTGAGGCTGCTTTGGTCAACGACACCCCACCCACCCGACCGAAGATCAACTGGATCTGGTTCATTCCTCTAATTGTCATAGCTCTCTGGTTCTTCTTCCTGGTGGCCCCCGGGGGGCCGCCCCGAGTCACCGTCCCCTATAGCGTCTTCCTGGGCCAAGTGCGCGCGGACAACGTCAAGCAGGTGCGCATCGTCGGGGCCGCCATCAACGGCACCTTCCGGCGGGCCGTTCCCGGAACCATCGCCACTCCCAGTCCCGCCCCGGCGGCCACCACCTCCGGGGACGCTGCTCCCGCCGGCGGGGATAGCTTCACCGAGTTCAGCACCACCTTCCCCGAGGCCGTCGGCGATCCCACTCTCCTGCCGCTGCTGGAGGAATATGGGGTGCTGGTGGATGCCGCCGCCCCCTCCGGGTCCTGGCTCCTGACCATACTCTCTCTCGCCTTCCCCTTGCTGATGGTGGGCGCCATCATCCTCTGGAGCCGAAGACGGGGCGGACTGGCCCAGAGCGGCATGTTGGACTTCATGCGCAGCAGTGCCCGCCGCTACGCCGAGGATAAGCCCCGCGTCACCTTCGACGACGTCGCCGGCGCCGAGGAAGCCAAGGACGGACTCGAGCAGATAGTGGACTTCCTCAAGAATCCGGAGAAGTATCACAAGCTCGGGGCCCGCATCCCCCACGGGGTGCTCCTCGTCGGGCCTCCGGGCACGGGCAAAACCCTCATGGCCCGAGCGGTGGCCGGAGAGGCGGAGGTCCCCTTCTTCAACATCAACGCCTCCGAGTTCGTCCAGATGTTCGTGGGAGTGGGCGCCGGCCGGGTCCGCGACCTCTTCGCCCAGGCCAAGCAGGCCGCCCCCAGCATCATCTTCATTGACGAGCTGGACGCCGTGGGCCGACGGCGAGGGGCCGGAGTGGGCACCACCAACGACGAGCGAGAGCAGACCCTCAACCAGTTGCTTAGCGAGATGGACGGCTTCGATGACCGGCAGGAGGTCATCGTCATGGCGGCCACTAACCGTCCCGACGTGCTCGATCCGGCCATCCTCCGGCCCGGCCGCTTCGATCGCCAGGTTACCCTGGGCCTGCCCGATCGCGAGGGCAGAGAGGACATCCTCCGCATTCACGTGCGGCCTCTGCCTTTGGCGCCCGATGTTGACCTGACTCAGTTGGCCCGCGCCACCACCGGCATGAGCGGCGCCGACCTGGCCAACCTGGCCAACGAGGCCGCCCTGGTGGCCGCTCAGGAGGATCAGCCCACCGTTGACCACCAGGACTTCGATGAGGCCCTCGACACCATACAGCTAGGGGCGGAGCGGTCCCTGCTCCTCAATGATGTCCAGCGGCGCCTGGTGGCCTACCACGAGAGCGGCCACGCCCTCACCGCTTGGCTGCTCCCCGACGCCGATCCCGTCAACAAAGTCAGCATCGTGCCCCGGGGGCAGGCTCTCGGTGTAACCCACCAACTCCCGGAGGAGGACCAGTACAACCTGAGCCGGCAGTACCTACTGACGCGCCTTGCCGTCATGCTGGGCGGACGAGCGGCGGAGCAGGTGGCCGTCGGGGACATCACCACCGGGGCCGAGAACGACCTGGCCCAGGCTTCTCGCCTGGCCCGGCGCATGGTGACCCGCTGGGGCATGAGCGAGTTAGGGCCCATCAGCATAGACGCCGACGAGGCCCAGCCCTTCCTCGGCTACGAGCTGGCCCAAGGCCGCAACTACAGCGAGAGCCTGGCTGCCAAGATAGACCAAGAGGTACACCGACTGCTCTCCGAGCGCGGCGAGATGGCCCGCGAGCTGCTGTCGCACCATCGGGAGGAGCTGGACCGAGTGGTGGAACTCCTCATGGAGGAAGAGACCCTGGAGTTCGACGCTCTGGCCTCCCTCCTCGGCCCCAGGCCCCAGCCGGCCGCCGATGTCATCGGCCCCCCTGGCCAAGCGGACGCCGACACGATAGGTAGCCCAATAGGTTCTGACGCCGGTTGACCGGGGGCTTGACTTCCAGCAGGCTCAGGGGGCTTTGGAGTCACGATATGCCTGGACCAAGATACCAACCTGGCTAACTGAGGAGATGCTGAGGGCGGGAGAAGGAGGCTGTCATGTAGCGAGGCTGTGGCCCTCGGATCGGGCCTATCTGTGTCGTGCGTCTACTAGACCAGCTGAGGTCTATTGTGGGAGGTCCAGATGACTGAAGTAGGACTGAGTCGCCGCCATTTCCTCCGAATCGTCGGGATGACGTCCGCACTGGCCATGGCTACTGCCTGCGCTGCCACCACCACCGCGCCTACTCAAGAGACACCCACTGAGGCACCTACCACCGCCCCGACCGCCGTCTCCGAGCCAACCACTGCACCAGTAGCGGCCAAGTACTCGGAGTCGCCGATGCTGAGCGAGAGAGCTGCTCAGGGATCGCTCCCGCCGGTAGATGAACGCCTGCCCGTTGATCCGCTGGTCGTAGAGTGTATTGACGAGCCAGGCGAGTACTCTGATTCGATCCGCCGCATTATGAACGGCCCCTCGGATTTCGGCTGCGTCAACCCAGTCACCCTCGAAGGCTTCGCCCGCTGGGACCTGAGAAGCGGCGACCTGAAGATCGTTCCCAATATCGCGGAGAGTTGGGACATCGAGGACGATGGGCGGACCTACATATTTCACCTCCGTCCCGGCATGAAGTGGTCCGACGGTGAACCATTTACCGCTGACGACCTAGTCTTCTGGCATGACGACGTGGTTCTCAACCCGGAGATCAAGGGTTATCCCAGTTGGCTCCGTATCGAAGGCGAGACCGCTGTATTGGAGAAGATTGACGACTACACTGTCGCCTTCAAGTTCCCCGTCCCGCACGGTATCCTGATCGAAAGCATGTGCTTTCAGGGGTACCAGGTTATCGCTCCCAAGCACTATCTCAGCCAGTTCCACGTGGACTATGCCGACCCCGATGAGTTGAAGAAGGCGGTGGCCGACGCCAAGTTGGAGCAGTGGTATCAGCTCTTCCAGAACAAGAACGACAACAATAACAACCCGGACCTCCCGGTGCTCTGGGCCTGGAAGGTGACCCAACCCTTGCCGGGCCAGACTCTGGTGTTCGAGCGCAATCCCCACTACTGGAAGGTGGACACCACCGGCAAACAGCTTCCGTACTTCGATCGCTTCCTCTTTGACGTGGCCGGCAATCACGAAGTGATTATGATGAAGACGATAGCCGGTGAGTGCGACTACCAGTATCGTCACATGGGGTTCTCCGATATCAGCTTCCTGAAGGAACACGAGAGTGAGGGCGACTACACTATTGTCGAGTGGACCGCCGGCCCCATTCCTTCTATCCAAGTGAACCAGACCATCGCTCTGGAGACGGGTCTACGGGAACTCTTCCAGACCCGGGACTTCCGCCACGCCCTTTCCTATGCCTTCGATCGCCAGGAACTGAACGACCTCTTCTGGTTCGGGATGGCTACTCCTTACAACCCGGCCGGTAACCCCCGCGATCCCACCTGGAGAGAGGGCTTCGGCTCGGTCGCCATCGAGTATGATCCCGAGAAAGCCAACCAGCTTCTGGACTCGGTGGGCCTGGACAAGCGCGACGGCGATGGCTGGCGGCTTCGCCCCGATGGTGAACGGCTCCAGCTACTGATGGAGGTCTACCCTAGCGAAACCGGCGCGCCCACCATAGATATCATCACCCAGATCGCCGATGCCTGGAGAGAAGTGGGCATTGAAGCTCAGGCCAGGGAGATCGAGAGGTCACTCTGGGCTCAGCGGGCGGCCGCCGGCGAGTTCCAGATGCTCTTGTACGATATGGGCACCATCCTCTGGATCCTCTACCCCAACTGGTACGTCCCGCTGGCTCCCAGCTGTTATTGGGCCCAAGCCTATGCCCAATGGGAAGGATCGGGCGGGGAGACCGGGGAGAAGCCACCCGAGGAGTACCAGCGACTGGTTGATTGGTTCTATGAACTCAAGTCCTCGATGGATGAGCAGACCCGCATCGAACTGGGACAAAAGATCCTGGGGCAGCACAGCGAAGAAGTCTACCAGATTGGGACCTGTCTGATAGACATCTTGCCGTTGGTGCGCAAGAACGACCTAGTGAACGTCCTGGAGAACGGCATGGCCGACTACCGCCTCTTCCATGAGGCGATCAGCTGGCCATTCCAGATCTGGCGTCGCCCAGCGTAAATCGCGGCGGGGGGGGCCCCCCGGCCAGGGGGGCGGGCCCCCCCGGGCGGGCAAAACAAGAGGGGGGGGGGTTTGAG
>JBBQIE010000153.1:0-5844 GCA_038324625.1 Anaerolineae bacterium
ACAACCACACCGTCTACTAAGAGGACGAGGAGAGCTTCGGCCTCTGGCAGGAGATCGGCGGGGTGAGCCCGGACCGGATCGCCAAGCTCGGGGCCAAGACCAACTTCTGGACCATGGGTGACGCCGGTCCTTGCGGCCCCAACAGCGAGATCATGTACGACATGGGTCCGAGCTATTGCTCCTGTGGTGATCCCGCTTGCTCACCGGCCTTGGACAACGACTGCGAACGCTGGCTGGAGATCTGGAACCTGGTCTTCATGCAGTTTGACATGAACCAGCAAGGGTCGCTCTCGGAGCTGCCGGCCAAGGGGGTGGATACCGGCATGGGCCTGGAGCGCATGGCGGCCATCCTCCAGGGCACGCGAACCAATTACGAGACCGATCTCTTCATGCCCATGATGGACGAGGTGCAGCGGCTTCTCGGTCAGACCGAAGAAGAACGCCAGGAGCACATCGTCTCCTACCGAGTCATCGCCGACCACGCCCGCGCCGTCACTTTCATGATCGCCGACGGCATCCAGCCCAGCAACGAGGGCCGGGGCTACGTGCTCCGCTTGCTCCTGCGACGCGCCGCCCGCCACGGGCGCCTCCTGGGATTCGATGGTCCCTTCCTGGCCGCCATCTGCGATACTGTGGTGGACCAAATGGGCGGTCACTATACCGAGCTGCCCTCCCGACGGGAATACATCCGCACGGTAGTGCGGCAGGAGGAAGAACGCTTCCAGCAGACCCTTTCCACCGGACTGGCTCGCCTTTCCGAGCTGGCCGCCGGGCTCCTGGAGAGTGGGAACACTCAGATTCCAGGCGATGAGGCCTTCCGTCTCTACGACACCTATGGCTTCCCTATTGACCTCACTCTCGAGGTCGCCGGGGAGATGGGCCTGTCGGTAGACCTCCCCGCCTTCCACACCGCCATGGACGGGCAACGCCGGCGGGCTCGGGCGGCCCAGACCTTCGCCGCCGGGGCCCCGGAGATCGAGCGCTATCGGCGAATCATGGCCAAGCTGGTGGATTCCGGGCGGTTGCCCGAATCCGGGACCACCCGCACCTACCTCGACGATACCTTCTCGGAGACCAAGCTCCTGGCCCTCATCGAGGACGAGGGAGAGATCACCTCGGCCCGCGAGGGGCAGCGCGTGGGCGCCATCCTCGCCGAGAGCCCCTTCTACGTGGAGAGCGGCGGTCAGGTGGGCGACCTGGGCCTGGTCGGGGTATACGCCACCGGCGACCTGGACGAAGAACCCATCGCGGCACTGGAGGTCCAGGAAGTGACCATGCCCATTCCCGGGCTCCCGGTGCATTGGGGCCAGGTAGTCCGCGGGCGCATCGAGGTCGGTGAGACGGTGTGGGCCATGGTGGACTACGAGCGGCGCATGGACCTGGCCCGCAATCATACCGCCACCCACCTGCTCCACAGCGAGCTGCGCTATATCCTCGGCCAACACGTCCAGCAGGCCGGTTCATCGGTCAGCCCGGATCGCCTACGGTTCGACTTCACCCACTCCGGCATGTTGACCCAAGAGGAGATCTCCCAGGTAGAGCAGTCGGTCAACGAGGCCATCATCGCCGACTACCCGGTGGACTGCGAGACCATGTCCCACAAGGAGGCCGTGGACCAGGGAGCAATGGCCCTCTTCGGGGAGAAGTACGGGGACACCGTTCGGGTGGTCAATATCGGCGAGGGGGGCACCTACTTCAGCAAGGAGCTGTGCGGTGGCACCCACGTGGAGCGCACCGGACAGGTCGGCTTCTTCCACATCGTGTCGGAGGGCAGCGTCGGCGCCGGCGTCCGTCGCCTGGAGGCAGTCACCGGCCGGGCCGCCCACCAGATGGCTATGGAGAGGCTACGAGCGGTGGAGAGCGCCGCCACCTTCCTCGGCTGCAAGCCCGAGCAGATGGATCGGCGGGTGCTGCAACTGATGGAGCGCATTCAGGGGCTGGAGAAGGAGACCGCCGACTGTCGCCTGGAGATCGCCACTGCCCGGCTATCCTCGGCGCTGGCCTCCGTGGAGGAGATACAGGGAGTACGGGTGCTGGCCACTCAGGTGGAGGCCCCCGACGTGGACGCCATGCGGGAGATGAGCGACTACCTGCGGGACCGGCTCCAATCCGGGGTGGTGGTCCTGGGAGCGGTCATCAACGAGAAGCCCGCTTTCATCGTCTCCATCACTCCCGACCTGGTTGCCCGAGGGCTGCACGCGGCCCGGCTGGTCAAGGAAGTGGCCAAGGTGGTGGGCGGAGGGGGCGGAGGCCGAGACACCATGGCCCAAGCCGGCGGTCGTGATGCCGACAAGATCGGTGAAGCCCTCGCCGGGGTAGCCGACTTGGTCCGCGACAGCATCCGCGGTGAAGCCGGTCAAGGCTAGGCTACCGCTGTCGGCGACGGCCCTTCTCGAGCCCCAGCCCTTCGGAGTGCTGGACCTAGGGACCGGCTACGCTAAGGCGTTGGTGATTCACGCCGGCCCCACTGGTTCGCTGCACGTGGTGGGCGCCTCCCAGGTGCCCTATCCCGGCCGGCCACGAGAGGGCGCCCTAACCGCTTCGGCGGCGCAGTTGGACGCTGCTGCCGAGGCCCGAGAACGGGCGGTGGAGCGATCTCCCGCCCTGGCCGGGCGACGAGTCTCACCGCAGGTGTGGGTGGTCGCCGTCCCCAACCACCTCAGCCGCACCAAGAGCTTCGTCCAAGAGTCCTACCGACCCGTCCCCACTTCCGCCGTTGACTCCGCCGAGGCCGGCGCTCTCTTCTCCACGGCCACGGCTGCCTGCCTGGAGAGCGCCGCCCAGACGGCCTCTGCCCCGGCCGGCAACTCCCCCACCATCTGGCTGGGGCCGGTGTGGTCGGCCTTGTTTCTCGACGAACGGGAAGTGACCAGCCTGGAGGGCTTTCGGGCGACCACTTTTCGAGCCCACCTCTCCCATGCCTTCGCCTCCGCCGAGACCGTGGCCGGGCTCCGGCATTGGCTCGATGGACTGGGCGTCAACGCCGTGTTTCTGCCGGAAGCGAGCTGGGCCGGTGAGGTCCTCAGGCGGCGCCGCTCATGTATGCTTCTGGACTCCGGGACCTACCGTACCGACCTCTATCTGCGGGACCAGCAAGGCGGCCTGCTTCGGCTCGACCTGCTCTCAGGGGGCCACTACTTCAGCCGCTGCCTGTCCCTGGCCGGCGGCCTGGCCCCCGTCCGGGCCGAGCGCCTCAAGCTCTCCTACGCCGGGGGACGCCTCCGCCCTCGGGGTCGAGCCAAGGTGGAGGCGGTGATGCAGAGGGCCATGAGCGAATGGTCCGGGCGGGTGGCCTCCACCATCCGCAGCGCCGGGGTCGAGGTGCCGGGGACCTGGCTTACCGGTGGAGGGGCCTCCAGCCTGCCGGAGTTCTCCCTCTTGCCAGGCACCCTGGCCGATGCTAGCATGGCCGGGTTCCGACGTTTTCCCGTGCTCCAACCCCTTGCTGCCGCCGATCTTTCGGAGTCGGTCGTTCCCGGACCGGAGCGGCTCCGCCCGATCCATTCCGTCTGCCTGTCCTTGGCGAACCGCTGGGCCGGCATGACCCGGCACCGGACCGGCCTGGCGGACATACGGCATCAGGCTTCCCTGGCCATCAAGGCCGGTTTCGAGGTAAGTGGCGATTGGCTCAAGTCGTAGAAGCCCAGCCGGATGAGTCCCTGGCAGTCATCCGTTCGCGCATCCTCTCCTCCGCGGAGAGGGACGTCATTCTCGTCGTGCCCCGGGGTACCCGGTCGCTTCAGACCCCCGTGGGGGCCAAGGTCCTGGCACGGGCGGTCCTGGATCACCATCTGCGCCTGGCCGTGGTCTCGCGCGATCCCCAAGCCGATCGGCACCTGCGGGATGCGGGCCTCTCCTTGTACTCCTCCGTGGCCAAAGCCGAGAACGCTCGGCGCTGGAACACGCCCCCCAGGTCCGAGTCGCTGCCCACTCCCAACCTGGATGGGCGCTTAGCGGCAACGGCCCCACCGGAGAACCGTTCCTGGGCGGAACGCCTCCTGGGGGTTTCGTTACTCCTGCTTCTCCTGGTGGTCGTAGGCGCCGGGACCGCCCTTCTGCTGCCGGAGGGCAGGGTCACGGTGCGCCCGGCGACACAAGAGATAGCCGCCGACGTCCGCCTATCGGTGGTGCCCGGGCTGGAAGCGGTGGACTACGAGCGGGTCGCCATCCCCGGACGCATGATCTCGACCGTTCTCACCGGCACCGGCAATCAGCCCACCACCTCCCGACGCGACCAGCCGGACGAGAGGGCCAAGGGCGAGGTTCTGCTCATCAATCAACAGTCGGTACCGGTGACCGTGCCCCTGGGCTCCGTCGTGAGCACCGGGTCCGGGGCCCCGGTCCGCTTCCGCACTACCGCCGAGGCCCAGCTCCCCGGCACCAAGGGTGCCTCCGTTCCCGTGCCTATCGAGGCTTTTGACCCAGGCCCTCAGGGCAACGTGGGCCCCTACCTCATCAACCGCCTGGAAGGGCTGGCCGGCTCCCAGGTAACGGCCATCAACGAGAAGCCTACCGAGGGGGGCACGGTGCGCCAGGTGGGGGTCATCACCGAGGCCGACCAAGAGCGACTGCGAGCGGCCCTGTTGCAGCGCCTCGAGATGGAGGCCCACAGCCTCCTGCAGACCCTGCTCCAGCCCGGCGAGACCGCTGCCAGAGAGACCTTGAGGCGCACCGGCATCCTGAACGAGGGCTTCGACCGGATGCTCGGCGACTCGGCGGACCAACTCAACCTGACCCTGCGGGCGGAGTTCGAGGAAATGGCTTTCTCCGCCGCCGACGCCAACCGGATCGCCCTCGCCGGCCTGCAAGGGGCGGTGCCCGAGGGCTTCGAGTTGCTCGGCCGCGACCTCGGCTTCGAGATCGCCGGGGTGGAGGCCGCCGAAGAGGGGGCCCTGCTCCTAACCGTTCGAGCCCGAGGGGTGGTCCGGGCCAAGATCACCCCCGGAGAGGTGCGGTCTCTGGTGGCCGGGCTTCCGGCCGACGAAGCCGTTCGTCTCCTGGACGAGCGCCTGCACCTGGCGGAGCCGGCTCAAGTGGAAACCAGCCCGGGATGGGTGACCACCCTGCCTAGCCTGGGCTTCCGGATGCAAGTTACGGTTCTGCAATAGGATGCCGGCCATCTTAGCCCTGGACGTCGGTGACCGTCGCATCGGCGCCGCCGTGGGCAGCACCGAGAGCGGCCTCGCTCGCCCCCACGAGGTGTGGCGCAGCGGCGGCCGCCGCAAGGACGCCGAGCACATTCAGACGCTGCTGGCGGAAACCGGGGCCGAGGCCCTGCTGGTGGGCCTTCCTCTTCAGGAGGACGGTACCCTCAGCCGGCAGGCGGAAAGAATACGGGCCTACATCGAGGGAATGACTGAGGCCCTCGGCGTCCCGGTGGTCTTCTGGGATGAAAGCGGTTCCACTCAGACGGCCCAACAGAGGCTGCTACAGGCGGGACGCTCCCGGAAGGCCCGGCGAACCGGGGAAGACGCGGCTGCCGCCGCGGTCATCCTACAGGACTACCTCGACTCTCTGCGGCTATCGGGAACCCCCGAGCGCCCACGGGAGTCACCCTAGCCAAAAATAGACGCGATTCTGTCATGGTTCGTGTGAGGATGGAAAGGGCTGGGGTGGCCCTGGGGTGAGTGCCGGCAGGCGACGCGGGGCAGGACGGGCGACTAAAGGCGCCCGCTGAGGGCCTTTGGCCAAAAAGACCGTGTGGCCCCTATCCTGGCCGAAGGCCTTCAGCAATAGGCACGGCAGTGTCCGCGGCGGCCGTCAGACCGCCGCCTTCCCGTCGCCTGACATCTCTCTAACCAGGACACAAGAAGAGAGACGGGGGGAACAGCCCGCGGGCACGGT